>JBEKSH010000089.1:0-7729 GCA_049517235.1 Roseiarcus sp.
TTGCGCCGGCGAGGTCGGCGGCCGAATCGCGCGCCGACGGGACCCTCGACGCGCCGGCGCCGCGAAGCGCGCCCGCGGCGCCGTTGCGCTCGCTCGACGGGTCGGACTTCCTGATCGAGCCGGGCGCCGGCTCGCCGTTGCGCGCGCTCGAAAAGGACCCGATCGCCGGCGCCGACCCCAGGAGCGCGGTCAACGCGCACATTGCGGCCGCCCGGCGCGCGGCGCACGCGGCGCTCGCCGAGACGGCCAGCAGCGTCGCTAAACCGTCGCCCGCCGAAGCGGCGGCGTTGGCCGGCGCCAGCGGAATCAAACAGGCGAAGGCGTTTTTCGCCGCGCGCCGTCGGCCGATCCTGCTCGGCGCGGCCTTGGTCGCGCTGCTCGCCATAGCCGCCGTCGAGCTTGGCGTCCTGCGCCAGCCCAATACGCAAAGGTCGGAGGTCGAGCCGATCGCGGCGGCCAAACTGGCGAGCGGCGAACCGTCGAAGCGAGCGGACGCGCCGGGGCCGACCATTAGCGACGCGCAGGCCATCGACGCCACGCCGGTCGGCTCGATCGCCGCAACGCCGTCCGGCGGCGCGACCGCAAAGTTCCTGGCCCCCGCCCCGGCCGACCTCGTCGCTTCGATCCCCGCCGCCGCGCCGCCAGGCTTGCGCGACGCGGCCGCCGCTGGCGACCCCGCCGCGCAGTTCGAGCTCGCCTCGCGTCTCGCCGACGGGCGCAATATGCCGCGCGATCCCCATGCCGCCGCGCAATGGTTCGAGCGGGCGGCGACGCAGGCCCTGGCCCCGGCGCAATACCGCCTCGGCTCGCTTTACGAGAAGGGCGTCGGCGTTCCGCGCGACATCGGGCTCGCCAAGGCGTGGTACAAGAAAGCCGCCGATGCGGGCAATGCGCGCGCGATGCACAATCTCGCCGTGCTCAGCGCCGAAGCGGCCGGCGTCAAGCCCGATTATTCGGAAGCCGCCGACTGGTTCCGCAAGGCGGCGCGGCTGGGCGTCAAGGACAGTCAATACAATCTGGCGATCCTTTACGCGCGCGGCATGGGAATCGCCCAGGACCTCAGCCAGTCCTGGTTCTGGTTCTCGCTCGCCGCGCGGCAAGGCGACGTCGACGCGGCCAAGAAGCGCGACGAAGTGGCGGCCAAGATGGACGGCGCGGCGCTCGCCGCCGACACGGCCGCGCTCGCCGATTTCCATCCGGCGACGCCCAGTCCCGCCGCCAATGAGGTCCCCGCGCCGCCGGGAGGTTGGGATTTCAACAAGATGACGGCGCCGCAACCGGCGCAAGCCCAGCCGACGCAGCCGCAGGCGACCGGTTCGCCGCCCCAGTCCACGCATTCGGCGCCGATGTGACCGGGTCCGCTCGGGCGCCTGCTGCGATCACCGGCCGTCTGTATCGACTAATTGGCGGGCGCCCCCTATGAAGCGCCGTTCGGACGGGCTCGACCGTTCGACCTTGGCGCCCGCAACTTGAGGATTTCATGCCGCCCCCACTGGATCGCCGCGCCGCCATGCAGGGCGCCGCCGCCGCGCTTGTGACGCCGCAGGCGGGCGGCGCGCTCGCCGCGCCGGCGCGCCTGCAGATTCGCCTGATGGGCACGAGCGATCTTCACGCCAATATTTTCCCCTATGACTATTACCGGGACCGGCCGGACGACACCGTCGGCCTCGCCAGGACCGCGGGGCTAGTCGCCAAGGCGCGCGCGGAGGCGCGAAACGCTATCCTGCTCGACAACGGCGACATTATTCAGGGCACGCCGCTCGGCGACTACGTGGCGCTCGCCAGGGGCCTGAACAAGGGCGACGTCCATCCGATGATCGCCGCGATGAACGAGCTTGGCTATGCGGCCTGCGCGCTCGGCAATCACGAGTTCAACTACGGGCTCGATTTTCTCGAAACCGCGATGGCCGGCGCGAATTTTCCGGCGGTCAGCTGCAACATCTTCAAGACCGACGGTTCGTTCTACATCCAGCCATGGCTCGTGCTGGAGCGCAGCTTGGTCGACGAGGCGGGCGCCGAACAGAAGCTGCGCATCGGAATCATCGGTTTTACGACGCCGCAAATCGTGCAATGGGACCAGAGCCATCTTGCCGGCCGCGTCACGACCTCCGGCATCGCCGAAGCGGCGCGCAAATATGTGCCGGAGCTGCGCCCTTGCGTCGATCTCGTCGTCGCGCTCTGCCATTCCGGCATATCGCGCCGAGCCTCGCCGGAGCCCGCGGAGGAAAACGCCGCCTTGGCCTTGGCGCGGGTCCCCGGCATCGACGCGATGTTCCTGGGGCATCAGCACCTGCTGCTTCCCGGCGCGGATTTTTCCGGCGTCGATGGCGTCGATGTCGCGAGGGGCTCGCTCTACGGCGTGCCCGCCTTCATGCCGGGCTTCTGGGGCAGCCATCTCGGCCTCATCGATCTGGAGCTTGAGCGCAAGGCGTCGGGCTGGCGCGTCGCCGCCGCCAGGGTCGAGGCGCGCGCCATTTATGCGCGCGACGACCGCGTCGTCACCGCGCTGGTCGGCGCCGAGCCGAAGGTGCTCGCCGCCGCGCAACAGGCTCATGACGATACGCTGGCCTACGTGCGCTCGCCGGTCGGCGATATCGCCTCGCCGATCCATTCGTTTTTCGCGCTCGTCGCCGACGATCCGTCGGTGCAGATCGTCAATTCGGCGCAGAGTTGGTACGTCAAGCGCCTCGCCGCTTCGATGCCGGCGCTGAAAGACCTCGCCGTTCTGTCGGCGGCGGCGCCGTTCAAATCGGGCGGGCGCGGCGGCCCGGACTATTACACCGACGTCAAGGCTGGGCCGATCGCCATCAAGGACGTCGCCGACATCTATCTCTATCCCAACAGCCTGCGCGCGGTGAAAGTCGACGGCGCGACCTTGCGCGAATGGCTGGAGCGTTCGGCGGGGATTTTCAGGCGCATCGATCCGGCGGCGAGCGGCGAACAGCCGCTGATCGATCCGGCGTTCGCTTCTTACAATTTCGACGTCATCGACGGGGTGACCTATGCGATCGACGTGACGCAGCCTTCGCGCTACGACGTCGAGGGCGACCTCGTGGCGCCGCAAGCCCGTCGCATCCGCGATCTGAATTTCGACGGCAAGCCGATCGACGAGCGCCAGTTTTTCATCGTCGTCACCAACAATTATCGCGCCAACGGCGGCGGCCGCTTCCCCGGCTGCGACGGATCGACGATCGTGCTCGAGGCGCCGGACGCCAATCGGGAAGCCTTGATGCGCTACATCGTCGAGATGAAGCATGTCGAGCCGAAGGCCGACGGCAACTGGCGGTTTGCGCCATGGCCGGCGAGCGTCGTGGCGACCTTCCACACCTCGCCCGCCGCCGCCCACGCCGCCCAGCCCGCCGGCGTCAAGCTGACGACGATGGGCGACGCGCCCGGCGGCTTTGCGAAATACCGCATCGAGCTGGCGTGAGGGACGCGGTACGACGTCTCGCGAAATGGTCAATGCAAGTTCCCGCGCACCCGGCCGAAATGACGGGAAAGCAAGACGGCGGCGACGAGGACGCCCAAGCCGACGGCGATCCATTCGCCGACCACCCCAGACCCTTTGGGCGCGAAGGACCAGAGGATCGCAAAGCCGACCGCGATATTCGCAAATCCCCAGAGGACGTTGACGACTGGCGACGATTCCCCGACGCCATGCGGCGAAGCGAACGGGCTCTGGAACCGATTGCCGCTGATGCCCTGCACGAAATGCGGGACGCCATTGGCGAGAAACAAGCCGCTGACAAATTGCAGCAGGTAGATATACCAAGGCAGGTCGAACATCTCGGATCCCCCCTCCTCGTTCGGCGTTGCGAGACTTATGCGATAGCTCGCATAAACATAGGGCGCCCTTTTTCGCCCTCTTATTCTGGATTGGGCGTCGGGCCGGCCCACCGCCCAATTGCTCGCACGCGAAGGCCGCGCAGGATTCTCTCGCCTCGTCGGCTCACGGCGGAGCCTCGCTCGTCCAGCCCGCGACGAGCCGCGCCAGGCGCGGCCCGACGAGAAGCACGATCACGAAGCGCGCCGTTTGCAGCGCCATCACGAAGGAGACGTCCACCTTGCTCGAGGCGGCGATGATCGCCACCGTATCCATCCCGCCGGGGCTGGTGGCGAGATAGGCCGTCAGCGGATCGACGCCGAGGAACCGGGTGAGAAGCAACGCGAGGCCGCCGCAAAAAGCGATCAGCGCGAGGATGGAGAGGACGATTTGCGGCAGGGCGCGCGACGCATGCCGCAGGATCCGCCGGGTGAAGCCGAGGCCGATGTTCCAGCCGAGCGCCGCGTAGCTCAGCGCCAGAAGCCACTGGGGCAGCTCGATCCGCACGAGCCCCGCGACGTGCAGCGCCGCCCCCGCCGCCAGGGGAACCAGCAGGACCCCGGCCGGAATGCGCAGCATCCAGCCGAACAACGCGCCAAATCCGGCGATCGCCAGCGTTTCGAGGAAAGCCGGCCAATCGATCGGCGGAAACCAGACGATCGCCGGGGCGCCGGCGCCCGATATGTCCAGCCACAGCCGGGCGGCCGCCGACGCGGCGGCCGCGACGAACACGACGCGCAGGTATTGCATGAAGGCGACCATCTGCGCGTCGGCGCCATGGGCTTCGGCCATCAGCATCATCGCCGTCGCGGCGCCCGGCGACGATCCCCAGACCGCCGTCGTTCCCGGCAGCACGCGCCAGCGGCTCATCAATCCGCCGAGCGCGCTGCTGGCGCCGATCACCGCCAGCACCACGCCGATATAGAGCGGCCATTTCCGCGCAAAGGCGCTGACGATATCGAACGAGATCGCGCTGGCGATCAGGCAGCCGACAACCGCCTGGGCGCCGAGATAGGCCAGGCGCGGGATGCGCACGCCGCCGCCATTCGCGCCGGTCGCGACGCCCGCGATCATCGGCCCGAGCAGAAGCGCGGCGGGCATGCGCGCGCTCTCCAGCGCGGCGGCGAAGGCGACCGACAGGACGACCAGCAGGGCCCATCGCGCCGCGTCCGGCAGGCTCGCCAGGCGCCCGGTGGAGGCGTCGACTGGCGTGGTCATGCGCCCCCCGGCTTTCTCACGCCGGCCGCCGCTCCCAAAGCACCGCGCTGGTGAAGGCGAAAACCTCCGCGCCGTGCTGATCGAGGCCAATGTTGCGGCTGGTCACCACGCCCCATTGCGGGCGCCTAGTGTCGCGCAACGATTCCACCCGCGTCGAATAGGCGACCGTGTCGCCGGCGCGCACTGGCGAGAACCAGCGCATGTCGCGAAACCCCGGCGACAACCCGAGCTGCGGCAGGGGTTCGCCGAGCGCGGCGCGCGCGGCGCGCGACCGGTCGCGCCAATCGATCAACAGCCGCATGCAGACGCTCGCGGTGTGCCAACCCGAAGCGACCAGCGCGCCGTAGATCGACGCCCTGCCCGCCTCTTCGCTCAGGTGGAACGGCTGCGGGTCGTAAAGCAGCGCGAAAGCGATGATCGACTCGCGGGTGAACGTATGCGCGCCGAGCGCGGCCGTCGCGCCGACCTTCTGGTCCTCGTAGAACAGGCTCATGCCGCGGTCCCTTCCCCGGCGGGGCGGCGCTTGAAGATGACGACGTTCTTCTGGGTCATCGCCACCTCGCCCTTCTGGTTGACGACCTCGAAGGTGAAATCGACCAGGCCGAGTTCGGGCCTGGAGGCGGAGGGGCGCGCGCCGATCGTCGTGCGCCGCACCGACAGCCGGTCGCCGGCGCGCACGGGTTTCAGCCAATTGAGCTCCTCGACCCCCGGCCCGCCCTGCGAGGCCGAGCGGTTGAGGAAATGGTCGCAGCTCATGCGCATCAGCATCGCCGCCGTATGCCAGCCCGAGGCGATCAGGCCGCCGGCCATGGTCTCGCGCGCAATGGCCTCGTCGAGATGAAACGGCTGCGGATCGAACTGCTCGGCGAACGCCTTGATCCGGACGGCGGAGACTTCCATGTCGCCGTATTCGACGACCTCGCCCGGCGGAAAGTCTTCAAAATACAGCAGGCTCATCGCTCCTCCCTTCGGCGCCGTCAGTTGGCGAACCGGAAATGCAGCACGTCGCCGTCGGCCACCACGTAGTCCTTGCCCTCCAGCCGGAATTTGCCGGCCTCGCGCGCGCCCGCCTCGCCGCCGCCCTGGACATAATCGTCGTAGGCGATGGTTTCGGCGCGAATGAAGCCCTTTTCGAAGTCGCTGTGAATGACCCCCGCCGCCTGCGGCGCTTTTGCGCCCCTCTCGACCGTCCACGCGCGCGCCTCCTTGGGGCCGGCGGTGAAGAAAGTGACCAGATGCAACAGAGCGTAGCCGGCGCGGATGACGCGATTGAGGCCGGGCTCGGCGAGCCCGACCGCGGCGAGGTATTCGGTTTGCTCGGCCTGCGGCAGCACCGCGATTTCGCTCTCGATCTTGGCCGAGACGACCACCGCCGCCGCGCCCTCGCTCGCCGCCAGCTCGCGGACCGCGTCGGAAAAGGCGTTGCCCGCATCGGCGCAGGCCTCCTCGACGTTGCAGACGTAAAGCACCGGCTTGGAGGACAACAGGCCGAGCGACTGGAACAGCCGCCGCTCGTCCGCTCCGGCGCCCGCCAGCCGGGCCGGCCGCCCTTCGCGCAGGTCCGCGAGGCAGCGGTTGACCAGCGTAAGCGTCTCCCTGGCTTCCTTGTCGGCGCCCTTGGCCCTTTTCTCGATGGCGACGACGCGCCGCTCGAGGCTTTCGAGATCGGCGAGCATCAATTCGGTCTCGACCGTCGCGATGTCGGAGAGCGGATCGATGCGCCCCTCGACATGGGTGACGTCGCTGTCCTCGAAACAGCGCACGACATGGGCGATCGCGTCGCATTCGCGGATATTGGCGAGAAACTGGTTGCCGAGGCCCTCGCCCTTCGAGGCGCCGCGCACCAGGCCGGCGATATCGACGAAGGTGAGGCGCGTCGGGATGATTTCCTTCGAGGCGGCGATTTCGGCGAGGATCGCCAGGCGGGGATCCGGCACCGCGACGTCGCCGACATTGGGCTCGATGGTGCAGAACGGATAATTGGCCGCCTGCGCGGCGGCGGTCTGCGTCAGCGCATTGAACAGCGTCGACTTGCCCACATTGGGCAGGCCGACAATGCCGCATTTGAAACCCATGGGGAAAAGCTCGAAAGGTTGCGCCGATTTCGAGCGGGGCTATGCGGGGCGGCGGCGAAAAAGGCAAGGGGCGGGGGGAGCGGGCAATGCAAGGTAGGTCGCGGCGCCGGGGACCCCTCTCCCCGTTCCGCTCCGCTGCACGGGGAGAGGAGGCCCAAACGTCGCGACAAGCCAATCGAACAGGCGCCGCAGCGCGGCGAGCCGCTGCTTGACGCTCGGCGCGGCAAGACCCGCCTGCGCCTCGATCCACGTCGCCACATGCAACGGCGCGACATGCGCGATCGACGGAATGCCGGCAAGCTCGCACCACGCCAGAAACTCCGCCACCGCGCGGCTGTAGGCGCGGCGCGTGTGCGGGTTGCGGATGTTGGCGGCGAAGAATTCGAGGAAGCGCGTGCTCGCCTTGTCGCCGGCGGCGGCGACCAGGGCAGGGGCATAATTGGCGATGACAACGACTTCGTTCATGCGGCCCTCACTTCGTCAATGCGCCTCTAGGGCCTGTGGACATTCATCGCATAGCGATTATCGATGCGGCGAGGTTGACGATAGCGCGGTAGCTTTCGTCGGTTTTCTCGTATCGTGTTGCGATTCTGCGGAATTCCTTGAGTTTGCA
>JBEKSH010000090.1:0-7696 GCA_049517235.1 Roseiarcus sp.
ACGTGGATGTGGAGCTGACAGGCTCGGTGCGCATCGGCGCGCCCGACGGCTTCTCCACCTATTACCTCGCCGCCGCCTTTCGTGATTTTCTCTAGCGCCATCCCGGCATTCTCATTCAGCTCGTGCCGATGCCACAGGTCATCCCGCTGGCGCGGCGCGAAGTGGATATCGTCGTGGTGCTGGACAAGCCCGAAGCGGGGCGGTTCGTCGCGCGCAAACTCACCGATTATTCGCTCGAGATTTACGCCAGCTCGGCCTATCTCGAAACGCACGAGCCGCCGCGCGAGGTCGCCGACCTGACCGCGCACCGCCTGATCGGCTACGTCGAGGAGCATGCCTTTTCAAACGCGCTCCATTATGTGCGCGAGCTCTATGACGGCGCCCCGACCGCGTTTGAATGCACGAGCGCGGTCGCCCAGTTCGAAGCCTTGCGCGCTGGGCTCGGCCTTGGCGTCGCGCATGACTTCATCGCGCGCCGCTTCAACGACCTTGCGCGTGTCCTGCCCGAGCGGCGCGCCATGCGCAGCGACTGGATCGTGACGCACGAGGACACGCGGGGCCTCGGGCGCATCCGCGCGGTGCACGATCATCTCGTGGCGGCGGTTGAGCGCGACCGGGCGATTTTCATCTAGGTCGTGACGATCTACGCCGGGCTTGCGTATCTTTGCTCTTTCCCCCGAACCGCTCGCCGATCAGCGCGAACAGCGCGCGCGCCGCCTGCACTTCGCCGCCCTCGGGACCGTGGGCGCGCGCCGCCGGATTCCAGGCGTAAATGTCGAAATGCGCCCAGGCCTGCGTATTCGCCACGAAGCGCCGCAGGAACAGCGCGGCCGTGATTGAGCCGGCGAATGAGCTCGCCGGCGAATTCGAGAGGTCCGCGATCTTGCCCGCAACCAGCTTGTCGTAGGGGCGCCACAGCGGCAGGCGCCACAGCGGATCGCAAACCGCCGCCGAATGACGCGCGATCTCGCCCGCCAGCGCCTCGTCGTCCGTGTAGAACGGCGGCAGGTCGGGGCCGAGCGCGACGCGCGCCGCGCCGGTCAGTGTCGCGAAGTCAAGCAGCATGGCGGGCGTTTCCTCGTCGGCCAGGCTCAGCGCGTCGGCCAGGATCAGCCGCCCCTCGGCGTCGGTGTTGCCGATCTCGACCGTCAGACCGTTGCGGCTCTTTAGGACGTCGCCCGGTCGAAAGGCGTTCGCCGAAATCGAATTCTCGACGATCGGAACGAGCGTGCGCAACCGCACGTCGAGTTTCGCGTCCATGATCATGCGCGAGAGGCTCAGCGCGGCGGCGGCGCCGCCCATGTCCTTCTTCATAATCTCCATCGCGCTGGCCGGTTTGATGTCGAGGCCGCCGGTGTCGAAGGTGACGCCCTTGCCGACCAGCGTCACTTTAGGGGCGTCGCTGCGGCCCCAGACGAAATCGACGAGGCGCGGCGGCTGCGCCGCCGCGCGGCCGACGGCGTGAATGATCGGCAGGTTGCATGCGATGAGATCGTCGCCGCGCGTGACTTCGGCGCTTGCGCCAAAACTTTGCGCAAGCTGCAGCGCTTCGCGCTCCAGCGCGTCGGGCCCCAGATCATTGGCCGGCGTGTTGACGAGATCGCGGCCGAAGGCGATCGCCCTAGCTATGCTTTCGAGCCGCGCGCCATCGACGCCTTGCGGCGCGACGAGGGCCGGCCGCGCCTTGTCCGCTTCGCGGTAGCGCGAAAATCGGTAGAGCCCGAGCAGAAAGGCGAGCGCCGCGAGGCTTGCGTCTTCAGGCGCGTTGGCGAAGCGGTAGGCTCCCGCCGGCAAGGCTCCGGCGAGCTTGCCGGGCAGCATCGGATCGCGATCCCGCGAATCGGCGCTCTCGAGGCCGAACACGACGGCGGCGAGGCCGCCTTGCGCATCCGGCAACAACTGGCAGGCGCCGGGGGTCGGTTCAAAGCCGGCGGCGGCGGCGAAGGCGGCGGCCGGCGCGACGAGCGCCTGGCGGACCTCGTCCCAAGTCTCCTTCTTGGCGAACCAGATCGGGATGGCGTTGGCGGCGGGCGCGGCGAATTCGAGAGGCAAGCGGTTGCTCCTTGCGGGCGGCGGGTTTCCTGGCCGCCAAGCGGCCTCGAAGCGGAGCATAGCGGCGCGGGGCCGTCGCGGCGACCCATCGAGGACGCGGAGAAACATCCAGCGCGGCGAGTCGATAATGTCGCCGCGATAATTTTAACCGTTCTAAAGATACCCGTTAACCAAGCGTTAGCGTCAACACTTTATTTGTTTATGTTGGCTCGTAGTCGCTGGGAGGCCCATATCCATGTCAATTTCTCGGCCCCAGCCGGCGGGCGATCGCGCCTCGCCGGGCAAGTGGCTGCGAACCGTAGCTTTCGCCGCGACGCTGGCCATGCTTGCCGGCTGCCGCGACACGGGCGACGTCACAGGATCGATCAACTCCGGCGTTCAGGCCGCGCCGGCGTCGCAAGCGGATCTACGCGCCAATGTCGAGACATTAGGCAAGCGCTATGATTCCGACCCTGGCGAGAAAGTCGCGTCAATCAACTACGCCAAGGCCTTGCGGGCGATGACGCAATATTCCCAGGCGGTCGCCGTCATGCAGGCGGCGGCGGTCAAAGCGCCGAGCGATATGGAGATATTGAGCGCCTACGGCAAGGCGCTCGCCGATGCGGGCCAGCTGCAGCAAGCGGCGGACGTGCTTTCGCGCTCCTATACCGCAGAGCGCCCGAACTGGTCGAATATGAACGTGCAAGGCTCGGTCGTCGATCAACTGGGCGACCATGTGCAAGCGCAGAAGTATTATCAGGACGCGCTGAAGATCGCGCCCGGCGAGCCCACCATTTTGAACAACCTCGGCCTTTCCTATGCGCTCACCAAGCAATTGCCGCTCGCCGAACGGGTTCTGCGGCAGGCCACGGACAATGCGCGCGCCGATTCACGGGTGCGCGACAACTTCGCGCTGGTTCTCGCGCTGGAGGGAAAGTTCGCCGAGGCCGAGAAGGTCGAGCGGCAGGATCTTTCGGCGGAGGCGGCCGCCGCCAATGTCGCGGCGATCCGCCAGATGATCGCCCAATCCAATTCCTGGCGCGACATCCAGGCGCTCGACTCGAAAGCGAAGAAGCACGTCGCCAAATCGGCGGCGGGCGCACCCGCCGCGGATGATGCGCCGCTTGTCATCGGCAAGCCGCCAAGCTAAGGCCAAGCCGCCCGGAAGCCGCCCTCCTTAAGAGGGTGGATCGGCCTCGCCGAACGCATCACGACATGTCTTTCGAAATGCTGGCGATTCTGGCGCTGGTCGGGCTCGGCGCCGGCTTTTTCGATGCGATCGCGGGCGGCGGCGGGCTGCTGACCGTGCCGGCTTTCGCTCTGGCCGGCCTCGATCCGGTGGCGGTGGTGGCGACCAACAAGCTCAGCGGAACATTTGGCACAGGCTCCGCGACGCTGGCTTTCGCGCGCGCGGGCAAGATCGATCTCGTCGGAATGTGGCCGTCCGCGCTTGCGGCCGCGTTCGGCTCCGTCCTCGGCGCGCTGGCCCTGCCCTTTGCGCCGCGCGAGGCCGCCTATGGCGCATTGCCGTTCATCCTTGTCGCGGTCGCGCTCTATTTCGCCTTCTCGCCGCAAATGGGCGAGAGCGATCGCAAGAGCCGCCTCACGGCGCGCGCCTATGCCTGGACCCTCGCGCCATTGATCGGCTTCTATGACGGCGTTTTCGGACCCGGCGCCGGCTCTTTCTATACGATCGGCTTTGTCACGCTGGTCGGCTTCGGCGTGACCCGGGCGGTCGCCAATGCGCGCCTGGCGAATTTCGCCAGCAATCTCGGCTCTCTCGCGATATACGCCGTTGGCGGGCATATCGTGTTGGCGGCCGGACTTTCCATGGGCGTCGGGCAGTTCCTGGGGTCCCGGCTTGGCGCCAAGGCGGTGCTGGGCGCTGGCGTGCGGCTGGTTCGTCCGGCGATCGTCATCGTCTCCTGCCTGATGGCCCTGCGGCTCGCCGCCAGCGCGAACTACCCCTTGCACGGCCGGTTGATCAATTTCGCAAAACAGCTGATCGGCGGTTGACGCGCCGAAGGACCGGCGTCTATAAGCGCGCCCAACAGGCTGGGCCGCGAGGTCCGGTCGACGAGCTTTTGGGCGCGGCCGATTTTAGACGGGCGACGCCGACGGATTCCAGGGACTTTTGTAATGGCAAATACATCGTCGGCCAAGAAGGCCGTCCGCAAGATCGCCCGCCGCACCGCGGTCAACAAGGCGCGCCGCAGCGAGATGCGCACTTATGTGCGCAAGGTTGAAGAAGCCATCGCCACCAAGGATCCCAACACCGCCGCCGCCGCCCTGCGCGAAGCCGAACCGCTCGTCGCGCGCGCCGCGCAGAAGGGCATCCTGCACAAGAATACCGCCGCGCGGAAGATTTCCCGCCTCACCAAGCGCGTGAAGGCTCTGGCGGGCTGACGATTCGGCCATTATGCACTTAACGAAACTGAGGACGCGACCTTCGTCGCGGCAATGATGTGCGTAGCGGTAACCCTTAGCGCTTGGCCGACTTCCCGCGCTGTTCAGTTTTCGGCGTTTGTTTGTTAGGCGGCGGGTTCGAGGGAGCCGCCATGCCAATAGCGCGCCGCATTATCTCGTCAAACGTCTCGGCCGGCATACGCATCTCATCCGGCTCGGCCTATTTGCTTTTCATCGGTACACATCCTTGCGATGATCAATATCGATCACCACGACTTCCTGCTCGCGGACCACGTATAGGATTCGATAATCGCCCGACCGTATGCGCCATACAGGTTCGTCACTGTGCTTCATGTCGACCAGCTTCTTGCATCCGGCCGGGTGAGGGTCGATTTGCAGTGTCCTGTATTTTTTGACGATCTGCGCCCGCGCTTTACCAGGATGCATGCCGTTAAGAAATGACGCTGCCACGGGGCCGACGGCCAGACCCCAAAGCAGCTTTGACATTCACTCAGGATTCCCATTGTTTCATTTGCGCCTCAAGCGCCGGCCCCCGCAATACTCGCTCAGGATTTGTTTCAATTTCGGCGAGTCGCTTCCGGGCGATAACAACGTCCGCGGCCTCTTCCGCCAATTGCATGGACGGCTTCATGAGAAAATCGGAAACCACCTGGCCGGCGACGTCCGCGAGTTCACGCTCCATCACCTCTGCTTTGGCCTGTTCATGCGCCGCCGTCTCGGCAAAATCCGCGATCCTGTCCTCAGTCGGCTTGTCTAGGCGAACTACCGGAAATGCGGCCACGTCATCGGGATCAAGGTGCGGAATCGACGTACCATAAGCTTCACGGATCAACAGCGGCCTGCCCAATGCGGGGTGAGAGAGGGCTGTAAGAAGATACCCGGCTCGCGCGCCCTCCTTCGGCTTGATGCGGATCATGTCGTGAGAAAAGAATGTATTTTCGTGCCATTCGCTAGCGATGGCGGTTGAGCCGTTCATTCCATAAATCTGTCCGGAACAAGCCATGATCAGCCAGCCGCTTTTTACAAAGAAACTTTCGTGGCCGTCGTCTGGCTTAACTAATATGCGCCTATGCCAATACGGATTCGTCGTGAACACATCGTCGGCACTGAGATATGGAATTCCGCTGTCGCCATAGTGGCGTCTGAAACGGTTTCCCCACCACACTCGGGACGTAATTTTTCCGAGCAGGTCCCACTTTTTGAAACGACGAATAATTGCCCGCACGCGCGGCGCGTGGTACGCGCCCTCAAACCTCCGTCGGCCGGAGATGACATCGCTGAGCCTCACTGTGAAGCCCTCTTCCGCACCAGCAATGTCGACATGGCCGATTGCTCTAGCAAATGCTGATTCGGCGGCTTCCGTCATCGCAGCGGCCTTATTACGACATGCCACAATCGCAGCGACTCTTTTGCTGAAGTCCCGAGCAATCTCGTCAGAGACATCTGGAACGGGCAGCGTCGCTAAGTGATGTGGTTCTATATGTCGAATGACGCTGGCGTACTGCGAACCGCTCATCATCGCTTGAGCCTGCGGTGACCGAAGATAAGCGTACACCCAGCCCGCAAGCGTCGGGTCAGAGGGATCAACCCTCATGAAGTGGTGCGAGATAATTGCGTTCTCATGCGCCTTTGTCGCGACAATCGCTCTCCCGACGGTAGCCGACGCCATGACCAGAATTGTCCCTTCCTTCACAAGCCTTGCTTCTGCCTTTGTCGTCTTGCCCATAGCCAGCCACTTTCGCGGTTTGGGGCGAACGTCAAACACCTGACTTGTATTGAGGTATGGGACGCCGTTCTCAGGCGACACAAGAATTTGCTTAATCCGTGGCGGCGCTGACGCGCGAGCAATCGCGCTGAATCTTGTCCACCCCGCGGGCTTTGCCTCTATTGCAAGCCGGATTCCATACCCATCGGTGAGATACGTTTCTGCTTCCATACGACGCTGCGCCAGCTTCAGCATCGAAGCCCGCACGCTACCGACAAGCGGCGTGTGCCACGCCCAAATCGGTGCGCCAGTCCCGGCGACCGCTAGAGATCGTGTTGATACAGCCATTGCCGGAATACCTCAGCGATTTGATGCGTGTTGTCGTCGAGGATTTTCTGTTGCACCTTGTGGAGCTTAACAACGCGTGTTCCGTTTTCAAACTCCCAAACCTGCTTTTCTACCTCGTCAAGAATCTCATTGCCGTGCGCATCCCGGACGAAGGTTTCCTCGCCTCGCTTGTCATGCCCGACATGGTTAGCAACTGCCATAAAGATATCGTAGTCGCTAATTTGGCCAGCGGCCATCTCCATGTTGATCTGCTCTTGAGTCTTGCGCTGCAATATCAGCACGCTTGTTTGTATGCTCACAAACGGCTGGAACGTGTCGGGATGCAGATCAACGCTCGCAAGCAATCGCGTGCTTTGCAAAATCCATTCACGAACATAGCCAAGTCCGGGTGAGCCAAGAATTCCGTCTGGCAATACAATTGCAGCCCGGCCTGTTCCTGGTTTCAAGAATCGTACGCACCGTTCGATAAATAGAATTTCCGGGGTTTGCGACTTGCGTAAGGCGCTACCCTGAGTCCAGCGATCAGTATCTTCATCGTAGCCCCATATGTGCCCCAGGTCGTATTGCTCCAAGATACCGGGGTCGTCGATTTGGATGTTTGACCCAAACGGCGGGTTTGTAAAAATGAGGTCAACTCGTCCAATTAATTTTCGCGCGCGCAATCCTTCGTCACGCCATCCAGCCGGATTTTCCAATGAATTGGCCTGATAGAGACCGCCGGCCCCGTCGTTGTTCATGACCATGTTCATCTTTGACGCTCGGACTAACTCCGGATTGAAATCGATCCCCACAATAAATTTTTCTGCGTACTTCGCGACCCTGCTACGAATAGCCTCCCGTGCGCCATTTAGGTTGTCTTTCCATTTCTTGCGTTCCTCGCGCTCGATCTTGGAGATGACGTGATTCATCGCTGTGATCAAAAATCCGCCCGTCCCGCAAGCAGGGTCCAACAGGAGCTGTTTTTCTGCAGGGTCAAGCATCTGGACCGCCATCCGGCAAATGTTGCGCGGTGTGAAGAACTCGCCTCGATCTCCGCGCAGATTCGGCCCAACGATCTCTTCGTAAGCACGTCCCTTCACGTCCACGTCGCTGTCCAATAGCGTATACATTTGCAACTGACTGACGATGTAGGCGACTACCTTTGGCTCTAGATCGATCCTCTCTTCGGGTTTGAAAATCTGGGGA
>JBEKSH010000091.1:0-7689 GCA_049517235.1 Roseiarcus sp.
TAGAGCCGGCGCATCGCGTCGGTCTCAAATCCGGTGCCGCCGCTGTCGGGATGATCGCGGTCGACATAGCTGAGATGGAAGCTCAGACCCTCGCGCTTCGCAACGCTGTAGGTTTGCGCGAGCACCGCCTTGACGCCGACTCTGTTCATAATTGTGAAGGATTGGGCCGCGATCGCCTCGACCTGGTTCGGCACAACCTCGAAGCCCGGGTCGACGCGAGCGTTGACGATGACATACAGGGCCGGTTTGGCGTTGCGCGAAATCGGCTTGCCCCCGAACAATATCGCGTCCGGCAGGGTGTAGACCGGCGCGCTCACTGTGCCGTCGGCATGCATCTCCTGAAAGACGCGGTCGTTCGCTTCGACGTCGATGAGTTGCGGCGCAAAGACGACGGGAACGCTGGCCGAGGCGGCGAGAACGTCGCGGAACAGGTTGAAGGCATTCGGTCCTCCGCTCGCGGCGATCGCCCCCATGTCCCATACGACCGCACGCTGCGCGTCAAGATTGGTCGTGACAACCAAAAGACGGCGGCCCTTCTGATCTTCTCGCGCGATGGCCTTGAGCATCTCGTCATCGAGATAGCGCTCGACGAGCCGGCGTAACCGATCGCGACCAAAAAGCCCTGCGCCGAACACCGCTCCAAGCGGATTGGGATGCCCGATCAAGCTTTGCGCGTCGCCGCTCGTATACATCTGCCTGAGCGTCTCGTCATAGGCGGGCCCGAGAAACGCAAAGGGAGCGATCAGCGCCCCGGTCGAAACGCCGGAAACTATCGTAAACTCGGGGCGCGCGCCGGATGCCGTCCATCCATTGAGAAGCCCCGCGCCGTATGCGCCGCTCCCACCGCCGCCGGATAGGGCAAGATAGATGAACGGTCGCCCTTTCTGGATGACGGCGTGTCGCGCAGTGCCCTGGACTGCGCTTGCCGTTGCGTCAGCCCAGTATCGAATGCTGGGCTTGCCGACGGGAAGCGCCGTCATCTGTTCGGCCTCGGTAAAGGGCGTGCGCGGCTCGCTCGCGCAGGCGCCGAGCGAGACTGCGCACAGCGCCAACGCGAGAAACGCCTGTTTGAGTCTCATCGACTGGCATTCCCGTAAATCGGCCTTGGGTTTCGACGCCGATCAACGCCGAAAATGGTTGACGACAAATGGAATCGCCGGGTCAATGTCTCCCGCCGATCGACAAATGGGATAGGTTGGCGGCGGGGAACTTGCCCTTTACAGCTCCCTGTTTTTCTCGGTCTTGGTCGCGTCGACGCCGCCGAGACACGACGCATGTGTCTTGGCGCGCTAACGCAACAGTGTCGGCGCGGAAGCCCGCGCTGATCGTTAGCGCGCGCTCCCGGATTCGCGATCAATCGGGGCAGTTTGTAGTCCGCGTCGCGCTGCCGTTGCCGTTACTGTCGGTCGTCTCCGTTGTTCTCGAATTGCACGGCGCAACGGGCCGCACGACGACCCTATCACGGTTTGGTCCGGTAACCTCGCCGCCGATGACGCCGCCCGCAGCGCCGCCTACCACCGCGCCGACCGGGCCTCCAACAACCGCGCCGGCCACGGCGCCGCCAACCACTCCGGTGACCACGCCGTCGCCGTCCGCAAACGCAAATTGAGGTAACGCGATGAGCGCCGCGGCGGCCGAAAGAACAATAATGCTTCGATGCATAGTAGCCTCCTGTTGCTCGGTGATTCATGCAATGCCGGCGGAACGCGCCGGAGCTGCACGCACCGTCGATACGCGGCTTAGCTGCTGGCGGCTGCTCACGACAGCGTCGGAATCTACTCAGCGCGGCTATCGCCATGTTTGCCCCAGCGGACGGCGGTGAGCCTGTATGAACGCTGAGAAGCGCGGTTCGAGCCAATGGATTGAGTTAGCCGCACGGACCTCATTCACGGCCTGCGAGGCCGAAGGACTGAGTAGTCTCCGAGTCTAGCGCCGCGGCGCTGTCAGCCATACGATAACGGCCTACTCTGATTTTTGCTAACGCGGTCCCGGTTTGCCGGGACGTTGGGGGAGAAAACGAAATGCAAGGGGTGACCATCGAGCTCGGGCGGCAGGCGTTCGTCGCCGCCGCGATCAGCGCGGTTTTCGCCGCCGCAGTGGTCGGAGGCGGTCGTCAATCGCGTCACGCCAGCGCAGCTAACGTCGAGGTCACTCGCCCGATCGCGGCCAAATCGATCGTCCTGGTCGCCGCGCCAGCTTTGCTGGCCACAAAGGCCGCGCTCCAATATAGCGCGAAGGCGCAACCACCCTTTCCGCCAGCCTTTCCCGCCTGCGTCGCCCTCGCGCCGCCGCGGCGCGCTGGGCCGATACTTGGGCCGGTAAGGCCTGCATTGATCGCGTCCAAGGCCGGCGCCTGGCCGACCTTGACCGCCGACCTTTTCGCACCGGACGGACGGCTCCGCAATCAGATCGCCAACCTGATATCGCGGCCGTAGGCGGCGAGAGTCATCCAACTGGTGCGGGCCTGCCTTCGGTATGCGCGGAGCCCATCTGCATTTCTTGCTGAAGTTGCATTTCGGTGCAGGTGAATGACCAAGATGTACTCGCATTGCCACGCCTGCGAGCCTCTTCATCGATTGCGGAGCCGTGAAATGAAACGCTTCACATTGGCATTTGCGATCTTGCCGGTGACTGCTGCCGTGTGCTTTGCAGCGCTGCCGTGGAAGACAATGAACGCGTCGGCCGACGAGGGTTACATGGACGCCACGGCCATTACGTTCGACGAGGTCGACAAAGAAGCCGTGAACGAATCGAATTGCTATGACGCGTGCGCGACGCTGTGGCTGCCGCTCAAGCTTGTCAACGTTGATGACACAACGATCGACAAAACCTCCGATCGGGCGCTTCATGCAGTGATGACTTTCAGCGGCCTTCTTGGCGCGGGCGAGATGCGCCATCCGCTGTCATGGGCGAGCCTGAATTACGACAGCGCAGAAAAGGGCGGCTACCTGGTCAATTTGGCCATGAAACAGCCGGAAGGCGCGCCACGCTACGATCGCGGTGCAGAGTACAAATGGACGCCGGACCACAGTCGCAGGGTCGACAGCGACGGCAAGGCGCCAAGGTATTGGACGCACGTTGCAATTGCGCGCGAACTTGCGCGCTCCGATCGACGGTGATTAATGATTCCGGTGATCGTGATTGTCGCCGGAGGATGATCGGGCGGTCCTATTGGCGGCGGTGCTCAACCCAAGGTTAGGCTCCCTTCCAACACAAGAAGGTCGAGCGGCGTCTCGCCTGCGACGAGAGCCCTCGGCGTCTTCTGCGGGTTGTCGCCAAGTTCCATGCCGAGCGAGGGATGCCAGAGTACATTGATGCCGCCAATGCTGCCTTCCCCAATTGACCTGCTCGCGTTCTTGGGCGAGAAGGGCTCGTTCTAAGTGTTTGGACGGCGCTCAACGCCTCGCGCGGATGTGAAAAGTCGCCGCTCTGGGCGCGGACATCATGAACGGACGGATGCTGAGAGCTCCACCTTTTCATTGTCGCGTCGCTCCGGCTTGCCGCCGGTCAGAGCCGCGCCGACCATCTTGACGTAGCTGACCACGACTCCCGGGCTGTCCCAATATTCGGCGAAAGTCGGCACGACCCGCAAGAGCCTGATGGAGGGATCGTTCTCGTCTTTCCAATAGGCCTTGTCAGTGTTTGACCAGAGCTGTCTAATTGTGTCCCTGTCGTCGGACAAATTCGCGAGGCCCGTCACCGAGACATATTTCTGCGCCTTGATGTCGGCAAACGCCAAGCATACGTTGTTGTTGCGGTTGACCTCGTCGTCCTTCGCGGCCTCGGCGTCGGTCAGAAAGAAGATCGCGTTTTCCTGTGGAACCGGATGCGCAGCCATTGGCCTGCCACGCAGCTGATCGCCGTGGCCATCATGCGTAACAACCATCGCTACTTCGATCTGCTGCATTAGCGACCACACTCGATCGATCTTTCCTTCCAAATGGGTCATGATATTTCCTTCCGAAGAGCGGTTGGAGAGATAATCCTTTGCGTGCGCCAAAGGTTGCAACATGCCAACGCAGACTCAATGGCGGACGCCGTTGTCGGCCGCCTCAACCCGAAGCATTTTCACCCCGGCGTCGACGCGTGGGTCTCCTTAATTGCGTCGAGCACTGATTTCGGGTCAGCAGGTTGAGCCATGGTTTCGGCTTCCCGATCGAGCCGATCGCGTATGAGCGGATTGTCTCGGCGGGATTCTTCCAGCAGCTGTATCACTTTTGCGGTCTTTTGCTCGCCGAGGATAGCCAGTTCCAGGATAAGCAACTCGCGGTGTTGAGCGAGCTGGTCCTCGCGTCGCTGGGTGGCCAGGATCAAGACGACCATGTAGAGCGACACAAGTGAAATCCCGCCTCCCAGCCATGAGAAAGGAGGCGGATCGATGGGACGAGCGCCAAGCGCGGCGGCGAGCAAATTCAGGCTAATCCAGGCGACCACGATGAGGGTGATCATTCCGATGAACAGAGGGCGCCCTAGCACGTCAGTCACGCGATCCACGGCGCGCTGAAGCGGCGTGGCGTTCTCATGATGCTCGGCGCGGAGCCGAGCGACAGACCGGATCGTTTCTTCGATATGACCCGGTGGGATTGCTGGCTGGACGTTCGCGTCAGCCACAGCCTATTCTCCATAATGAGAGGCGAGGGCGCGGCGCCGCGCGACAGGCCGCTTCCGAGAAGCCGGCGCACGAGCGTCGATGGGCGCCGAAGGCGACGCGACCACGATCAACATTCAGGAAGTCCTCTCCGCCAATTCAAACGAGCCGCCATCGCAACAGTCACGGTCGGGGCTCAAAAGCAATAATCGGCGGCGACGGCGAGGCCAGATCAATCAAACCTGCTTAGATTTGCGCGCTGGTGAAGGCGACGATTTGCGCCATCACCGCCGATAGCGCGGCGTTCAGAGCTGTGGAAGCTTCGAGGCCGCCTGTGCCGGCCGCGGGGACCTGCATCTTGAAGATTCGCGCGGCGACAACCCGCCCGCTGTTGGCCGCCACTATTCTGGCCGCGATATCGACATTTGCCTGGGCGCCGTTGACGTCCAGCTCGAAAGCGCGAATGTCCAGCTCAAGGTTATAGTCAGCGGCGATGACGCTGCCCGAGCGCGCGACCGACTGGAGGAGGCGCGCATTCTGGAACGTCTGCACCAGACGGTTTTGCACAAGGGCGGGCAACCGATCGGACCATTGTGCGCCCGACAGATAGGCGACTGTTTCTGGCCCGGTGCGCACGAGGATGCGCTGACTGTCGAGATCGAGCGAGGCGGTCGGTTCGCGTATCAGGATTTGCGCGTGCAATTTATGCGCCGGCGGAAGGGAGGCGGCGGACAGGTCAAAGGTCTCCGGCGGCGCGCCGGCACACGAGGCGACGACAAGAGCGGCCACCATAGCCAAACCGCGTCTCAACAGGCGCGCGCTGTGAGATGTCGCCTTCACTGGCATTCTTGTCCGTAGGATTTTGGCGAACACGTTTCTCGGAATAGCGACCTCGGCCATCTGGAATGCGACACCTTCTGGGGCTGTCGCGGCTACGGCTGGCACGGGCCGGGCTATTGGGGTTGCGGTCATTGCTGGCGTGGTTATTGGGGTCGCCTGCACTGCAATTGATTGAACGCCCTCTCTGAGGTGGGGCTCCCTGCCGGATTGGATCGCGCTCGAATGTAAAGCGGCCGCCGATCATCATGTCCGGGGCCGTCAAGTTGAGCGCGAACGGGGTGGTTCACTCTGCCTAACGCGTACGCCGCGGGGCTTGCGGGAGGCTTGCGCGCGAGGCGGCGGTTTGCGTCAACGCGCCAATTCGGCTGGAAGGTGAGGCAATCGGGTGGGCAACGGATATCCGGCTGCGCGCGGAGCGAAAGGCGGGCCAACTTCTCAAAGAAATGACAGACAAAGGCGAGCACGCGAAAGGCGGCGGCGAACTTCGGAAAGAATCGCAGCCTGCTACTCTTTCAAGTTTGGGCGTCACAAATACGCAGTCCAGTCGCTGGCAAAAGCCCGGCGCCATGGACAAGGAAGCGTTTGACGCGCGCGCCGCTCCAACAAAAAGGCCGCCAGCGGGAGGCCGGCGGCCAGGTGTCAATAGCGCGCGGCATTCCATAACCGCACCTTCATCCTGGCGCGGCTTCCGTTAACGGCACGTTTCAATCTGTCCACAGCGGCTTCGGCACGGCGACGTGGATCTAAGTAGTTTCCGAGTCTTGTGCCGCCAGTTCGCAGCCGGCTACGGTGCAACGGTCACATGGTCGTCTGCCGGTGGCCACTGCCCACGTAACCAGACCTCATTAGCCAAGGATTTCCTGTCATGGCCAACCCCGCCGTTGAGAATATCGCCAAAGCCAATACCGACGCTCTGACCAAGAGCGGCGATGCCGCAGAGAAGATCGTGCGAGCCAATACCGACGCTCTGACCGATAGCGCCAATGCCTCCAGCGCCGCTGTTAAGGAGTTGACCAAGGCGTATCAGGAATTGGCAACCAAGAATGCCAAGAATCTGACCGCTGCGATCGAGGCGCTTTCCGCCGTGAAGAACCCAGCAGAGTTCATCGAACTGCAGCAGAGGTTGATCAAGGATGGCGTCGAAGCCGCTGTTCGCGATAGCCAGCACATTGCCCAATTGACTGCTGCCGTGTTCACCGCGGCTTTGGAGCCAGTGAAGAAGCAGATCGAGGCGATGCAGAAGACCGTGCGGAACTAAGACCGCGACACGAGGCGGTTGAGGCCGCGGTGGCCGAGAATCAGCCGGTGATCTGCGTCGACGCGAATCGGCGACTTCAAGAATGCCGGCCGGGAATGGCGGCCACAAGGCGATCCCGAGGAAGGGCGAGTCGGGACCATGCCCCGACAAATCTAAGAGCGGTTACGCTTGATGGACTAACGCGGATTTCGACACATTGCCCGTTGACCTCAGGAATTGCGCCCCGATGATCAAATCCCGCCCGAAGATGTTTTACCGGCCGGCGAATTTGTGCTTCCTGCTCGCTCTGTCGATCGGCGTACCGCAATCCTTCATCGCGGCGTCTCCGGCTTTCGCTTGGGGAGCGGCGGGCGGCGGTGGAGGCGGAGGCGAGACAAAAAAGACTGACAAGAAGCCCGTTAAGGTCACCGACGAAGATCGTAAGAAAATGAAGCGATTGCGATGGTTATGCAAAGTCGTGCGCGCCGAAGCGCGGTTCGGCGAAAACAAGAATCCTTCCGGCGCAGCGGGCGAAGCAACCGACATTCTCAACGACCTCGACAAGCGACTGGGTGACGATCTTGAATGGCAGATCGAGCGGCATGACGACATGGACATCCTGGGTCAGGCGAGGGAATTTGTGGCCCATCCCCCGTCACGCTTCTAGACGCCGTTCCGTGCGCGGAATCTGTCGGAATTTGTCGTGTCTTTAGCCGACATCCGCCGGATGGGAGTGAATGACTGTAGGGCGCAGGGCAAGGGAATTGCTCGCGCGAAGGCCGAGGCCGATCACTTCGCCATGTTATGATTATTGTTGGGCGTCTCAAGGCGTCGAAGATTTGTTGGCGGAGCGCGGCATCCGCCACTCAAGTGACGACGCCGAGTGACCGCTTGCCACCCACGGACTAAACCGCTCTCGCGGTAGGATCGACAAGCGGCGTCGGGGACTGACGGAGGGCTGAAGAGCAACGCGACGGCCCAGACCTGTCTCAAGATCGTGGGGTTCCAACCCCATGCGAGACAG
>JBEKSH010000092.1:0-7629 GCA_049517235.1 Roseiarcus sp.
CCGGCGCGCCCGCAAGATCGCGGTGTCGATCAAGGCGCTGGAAGTCGCCGAAGAAAAGGAAGCGATCGCCCAATACGGGTCGGCCGATTCCGGCGCTTCGCTGGGCGATATTCTGGGCGCCGCCCTGAAGGCGCGCGACAAGGGCGAAAAGACGAAGAAGGGCGAGTAAGCCTCCTTCGCCGGCATTTCATATGCGAAACAGGCCCGCGCGGATCATTCCGCGCGGACCTTTGTGGCGAGGAGCGGCATTGTTGTCGCTCGATCGTCGTCGCGGCCGACCTGCCGCGCCGAAGATCGGCGACTTTACCGATCCTCGGAGGTGTGGACCGCGCCTTCAAGCGTGACCGGGGCGGCCCGCCCCACGCCATGCGCGGCGACGATTGCGTCGTCTCCGGCGGCTTGCATTGAGCCGGTCAAGCCTTCGCTTTCGAACCTGCGGCGCTGTCCCTCACAGACCGGTCCGTTGAGGCGCTCGCGCAGATCGGCGATAAGCCAGCGTCCGGCGCGGCCAATCTCACGACCCCGCTCGTGCACGACATGGATGTGGAAGCGGATGGCGTCTCGCTCGGCTGTTTCGAGCCGTTTCAGCCTGCCGGCGGCGATATGATCGGCGACCATATGCACGGGCATGTTGCACCAGCCGAAGCCGGCGAGGAGAAAGTCGAGCCGCGTCGCCAGGTCGGCGAAGCGCCAGATGTGATGGCTGACCACGCCGCCCAGGGTGTGCTGGGTTAACGGCGTGCGGTCGGTCAGGACTAACTGGACGTGCGGCTCAAGCGTCTCGCGCTCGATCGGCGCCGGCTCGCGCGCCAGCGGATGATCGGCCGCAACGACGGGAATCGTCGCGATTTCCGTCAGAAAGTTCGCTGCGAGGTCGCGCGCCCCGGTCGCCGCGATCGGATAGATGGCGAGGCGGACGACGCCGTCGCGAAGGCGTTGCTCAGCGCCCCCTAACCCTTCGGTGAACACGGAGACGGGCAGCAGCGGGAACTCGACGCGCAGGGCCTTCAGGCTCGCCATCAGAAGATCGTTGGGGAAAGTGGCGTCGACCGCCATCGTCAATTCCGGCTCGACATCGGTCAGAATGCTCGCCGCCCGGGATCTCATGGTCCGCGCGCCGTCGATCAGGCGCCGCGCGTCCTTGAGGATCACCACGCCGGCGCTGGTGAGGCTCGGTGTTTTGCCGGCGCGATCGAACAGCGGCACCCCTAGGACATGTTCGAGCGTGTTGACGGCCTGACTGACCGCCGATTGCACGCGCCCCAGCCGCCGCGCGGCGGCCGAAAAACTGCCGGTTTCCGCGACGGCGACAAAAATCCTCATCTGGTCGAGCGTAAGGGGATCAATCATAGACTGCCTCAATCTTCCATCACTAAGACCGATGGATACTAACATAATTTCGGCGGTTGCAATGATGCATTATTCGCTTCATTGGTAGCGCAGTCAGAGCAATCAGGGGACCGACCGCAAACGGATGATGCGGTTCGATATGTCGTTCAGCGTCCTCGCCAAACGCTCCGCCGTCACGTCCGAAAAGGGAAAATATGTCCAAGCTGAAGATCGCCATCATCGTCGGCACGACCCGCGCGGCGCGCTTCGGGCACAAACCCGCGCAGTGGATTTTCGACATCGCCGCCAAGCGCGGCGACATTGACGTCGAGTTGATCGATCTGCGCGACTTCCCGCTGCCGTTCTTCGACGAGGTCGCTTCGAACGCCTGGGCGCCGACGCAGAACGAAGTCGGCGTGCGCTGGCAGAGGAAGGTCGCCGAGTTCGACGGTTACGTCTTCGTCACGGCTGAATACAACCACGGTATTCCGGCTGTTCTCAAGAACGCTCTCGACTACGCCTATCCCGAATGGAATAGGAAGGCCGCCGCCTATGTCGGGTACGGCGCCGTCGGGGGCGCTCGCGCGGTCGAGCAGCTTCGCCTGATCAGCATCGAACTCCAATTGGCGCCGACGCGCACCGGCGTGCACATTCAGGGCGCCGATTTCATGGCCGTCATGCGGCAGGGCAAACCCTTCTCCGAACTCGAATATCTGAAGCCCAACGCGGACTCGATGCTCGATGAACTCGTGTGGTGGAGCAGCGCTCTCAAGGCCGCCCGCAGCAAGGGCTGATTCCCGGTCCCGGCGCCGGGAGGCGATGATTCCCAGACCATCACGGGGATCGGCGGCTTGCTCTCGATGTGTGCGTGGCGGATCAAGCCCTGACGCCGTGCGTCGGAGAACCCGGGCCGAGTCCGATCCTTCCAGCGACGCGTTTCTTGGACCGAATCAGCGACAGGGGCGCGAAGCGCTTTGTCGACCATGCGATCCAGGTTGACCGTTGATCTGACGTCGGAAGGCTGCTCGCGCGTCCGCGAAAGGTCGCCAGTCGTGTCGGAGGCGATCCGTCGAGCGATTGCGAGAGGATAGCCGACTCATTCGACTCGATTCTCTCGCATCCATCATATGAACCGATCGATCTTAACATAATTTTGCCGGTTGCAATGATGCGTCACGCAAGCCATCTATATCTGCGAAGGAGTGCTGCAAATGTCAGACCGCAAAACCCCCATATTGGAACGCAAGCCGATCGACGCCGCCGCTGTCGCTCAAGTTTTCACCGAGGCGCGGACGCACAATGGCTTTCTGGACCTACCCGTTCCCGATCAACTGCTGCGCGATGCGGTGGATCTCGCCAAGATCGCTCCAACTAGCGCCAACATGTCGCCGTTGCGCGTGGTTTTTCTGAAATCGACGGCGGCCAAGGCGCGCCTTAAGCCCTTCCTGGCGCCCGGCAATCTCGACAAGACCACGGCGGCGCCGGTCGTCGCGATCACCGCCTATGATCGCAAATTTTACGATCATTTGCCTTTCCTGTTTCCCCATGCCGACGCCAGGGCGTGGTTCGCCGGCAACGAGGCATTCGCCAACGACAGCGCCTATAAGAACGGCACGCTGCAGGTCGCCTATCTGATTCTCGCCCTGCGCGCGGTCGGCCTCGACACCGGCCCGATGACCGGCTTTGACAACGCGAAAGTCGACGCCGAATTCTTCCCCGATGGGCAATACAAGTCGAACGTCCTCATCAACATCGGCTATGGCGACGCCTCCAAACTGTTCCCGCGCAGCCCGCGCTTCTCGTTCGATCAGATCGCCAAGATCATCTGAGACGGCAAGCCCGGACGGGCCTGGAGACTCGCTGGTTCGACAGAATCGCAATCCGTCTTCGGGCCTTTTCCGGCTCCCGTTTCCTCACGCGAATGTTATCGCCCTCGCTGAAACGCGTCTCGAATTTCGTCGCAATAGTTATGTTTCATAATTACGAAGGCGGATACGAAGCGGGCCGGAGAGTGGCTTGCCAGTCCTGTCTTTCGCGGGGCGCGCGCCAAGCCGGCGCGAGTGAAAATCAATTCCGGGCCGAGCGGCCCGAGAAAAAGGTGCGCTCAACATGAACATCGCCATCATTCCGCAATCCTGGACGCCGGCGCTGCAATCGGTCCTACGCATCACGACTGGTTTGCTTCTGTTGGAACATGGAACGGGCAAGATATTCGACTTTCCCGATTTGTCGGGCATGAAACAGATGCTCGGCCCGTTGTTCGTTCCGACCGGACTGATTGAGTTGATCGGCGGCGCGTTGATCCTGGTCGGCTTCCTGACCCGGCCGACCGCTTTCATCCTGTCCGGATTCATGGCCGTGGCCTATTTCATGGCGCATTTTCCGTCGGGATTCTTCCCTGTATTGAACCACGGGGAACTGGCGCTTCTCTATTGCTTCGTCTTTCTGTATTTGGCCGCCAACGGCCCCGGTCCCTACGCGATCGACAAGGAGTAGTGGCCTGAGCGGTTCGTCACTCGGGCGAACCATGCAAAATCGCCGCCGGGCTAGCGAGATCCGCTCCCGCCCCGCGGCCGTCTAACGCCGCGCGATCGGCTTCCCGGCGTGGGGAGAAAGACTCCGAACGCGCCGCCGCGCGCCCTCAGTCCGCTGGGCCGCGCAAATTGATCGGGTCGCCCGCTCCGGACGTGTTGTCGAGCAGCGGCTTGACCGCCGGGCCCGTGAAAGCGTCAGACCGCAGATCGCCGTAGGGCTGCGCGGCGAACGCCGCGAGCGCCTGCACATTCGGCGTCAACATCGCCATGAGCGCATCGGGATGCGCGCTTGCCGCAACTGCAACGATGCGTGGGCCGGGATTGGCCTTGCCTTGCGCCTTCGCCGGCGCGGCGGTCATCACGCTGAAATTGGACCGATCGATCCTGGCGGCGACGAGGAAGCTCTTTGGCGCGGTGTGGGCCGGGGGCAACGGCGCGGAGAGCAAGGCGGCGCGGGCGAGGGGCGAGAGCCGCGCAGAATCGCTGGGAGGCAGCGCGGCGGAAAGCGCGGCGGCCTTGGCGAGCGCGGCGGGGCGCTCGGGCGGCTCCGGCGCGCCGCCTTCGAATTCGGCGAGAGCAAGGGTGCCGGCGGGAACGGCTCCGCCAGCGCCCTTGGTGATCACGCTGGGCAGTTTGCGCGCCAGCAGCGCGGCGATCAGGTCGCTCCTGCGAAAGGAATCGGCGGCGGCTGGCCCGGGCGGAATCGCCATTGACAAACTGGGCGCCGACGCGAATTCGACAGGGCGCGCCGGCGGCATGGGCGCGTCGCCAAAGCCAGCTTCGGTAAGCATGAATTCGCTCGGCTTGCGCGGGGGAAGCGGCGCGGCCGATTGCGCCGCGGCCGCGTCCTCGGCCTTCGCCGCGTTGGCGTCGCCGGCGTTGGGTTGTTCAAGCGCCGCGAGAACCTGCAGCTTTTGCGATGCAGTCGCGATCGTCGCCGTTGGCGTCGTGTCCGGCGCTTTCATGAAAGTCTCGCCGCGCGGCAAGTCGCGCTTAGCCTTGGTGATCGCGTCGGGCGCCCCGCTCGCGACCTGGTATTGCGCCGTGAAGAAGGATTGCGCGCTCGCCGCGCCGCGCCCGCCAGCAATCGCGGGCGAGGCTCCGATCGTCGCGCCGCCGCGACCGCGCGCATGACCGCTTTCCTCTTCGTCGTCCTCGCCACCGCCAAACAACATCGCGAGCAGGCTCTTCGACCTGCCAGTTTCGCCGCTCGCCGCATAGATCGCGCCGCCGCGCGCCTCGATTTCGGCCGCGGCCTGCTGATAACCAGGGAGCGGCACGCCATCCGACGGGATGAAAACTGTCTTGCCATCGGGGAAAAGCCGCGCGATCTGATCATGGCTCATACGCGGCCAGTACCGAACGGATCCGGAATCGATATGAACCCAGGGCGTGTTGCCGGTTGGATAAAAGCCGACGCCGCCGGCCTGCAGGCGCATCGCAATATCGCGGATCTTAGATGTTGGCACGTCGATGAAATGAGCGTCCATCGCCTTGCCCATCATGTGCTGGGAGTGTTCGGCAACCTGACGCGAGCGACGGCGCAACATGGCGTTGGTTTCGGGCGAACGATAGCCCGACAGCACGTCGATCGGTTCGCTCGATCCTGACTCCCGATAAACTTCCCAAACGACATCGAACAGTCTCGGGTCCATATTGGTCTTTTCGTCGTGCCGCCAATCGCGCAAGAACCAGTTCAGCTTCTCCAGGACTGCGGAGTCATAGGCGCCGTTGACCATATAGGTGAACGAGCCGGCTTCGTCGGTGTGCGAGTTCGAGAGACTGATCGTGCGCGTCTCGCCATTGGCGATCGCCGATTCCGTCGAGTTAGACGCAAACGCCAGGCACATGAGCAAAGGCGCGAAGAGCGCGCGGGCGAGGGCCCGCTCTGCAGATTTCGGGGCGTCGAAGGTTCTTAGCGCCGGCAAAATCATCCCTTCCGCAACCGTTCGATCGTCATGCCGACATTGCGCCCGCGCGCCCGAAATCGAGACCGCGCCGCGCGCGAAACGTCATCGCATGGCTTTATGCCTGTGTCGCCAAAGACACATGATGCCAAAAAAACGCGGGGAACGCCAGCGACGCGTGGTCTAACGCTTTGGCGCCGCCGATTCAACCCTGGCTCGGCAGGCCCAACGCCGTCTCGACCCGGCGCGTGTGGCCGTAAATGTCCTCGCGAATTTGCAAGGCGCCGGAATCGTCGACGAACGCGGTGAAATACTCGATGTGAATGGCGAGCGGGCGGGGCAAAAAGATGGTCCGCTCCTTATCGCCGACAAGCGAACGCAAGCGCGCTTGCGTCCAACCCCGTTCGGCGCCGCCCATCGCCAGTTCGCCAAGACGCATGGGGTCGTCGACCCGCACGCAGCCGTGACTGAACGCGCGGCGCGGCGCGGCGAACAACCCGCGCGCCGGCGTGTCATGAAGATAGATCGAATGCTCGTTGGGAAACATGAACAGGATGTGGCCCAGCGCATTGCGCTCGCCCGGCGGCTGGCGCACGATCAGCATGTCGCCTTTTTGCGTCACTTCGAAACCCGCGCGCGTGAGATAGTCGGGATCGTTGACGAGCTTGGGCAGCATCTCCTTCTTGATGATCGACATCGGCACGTTCCAGGCCGGATTGACCAGCAGATATTTAATCTGGTTGGAAAAGATCGCCGTCTGCGTATCGGGCTTGCCGACAATGACGCGAGCGCGATGAACGACCTCGTCGTCTTGTGTGACTTTCAACGTGAAGTCGGGGACATTGACCTCGACGCGCTCCTCGCCCATGTCGCGCGGCTCCCAGCGCCACATTTCCATACTGGCGAGGATGGCGGCTTCTTGCCGCGAGGAAGCGCCTCCCGACAGGGCCTCGACGGTGCTGGAGGTGAGAAGCCCTGATGGCGACAAGCCGTTAGCGCGCTGAAAATCGGCCACGGCGCCGGCGACTTGCGCGTCGTAGACGAGAGCGCTGGACGGCTGTCCCTCGGCGATCGCGTCGAGGCCGAAATGCGCGCGAATGATCGCGACGCGCGGATCGACCATGCCGATCTTGAGCATCGGCCCGGGCGGAATCGTCGTGGCGAGGGGCGCGCCGTCGGCGCGCAGTTCGGCAAGCTTGTCGCGCAGATCGCGATAGCCCTTTTGCGGCGGGTTGAAGCTTTCGAGGACGGCGTCGGGGTCGCTAGCGTCAGCGACCAGCGCGAGCGCTTTGAATGGGTCGGCGACGTTGGGCTTGGCGGTGATTTGCGGCGATATGCTGTTGGGCTCGATGCGCCCGCCGCTCGCCTGAACGGCGTAAGCGACGATCGCCTCGGAAAGCATGACGTCGGCCTGGGCCAGTTGCGCCGGCGCCAGGCCGTCGCGGCCCGCAACGGGAATAGACAGGGCGGAAAGGTCGAGCCCGTCCTCCCGGGCGCGGTCGAGGCGGGCGATCGCCGCGCGGGCGGCCGGCGTGAACCCGCCTTCGCTGGTCCACAGCGGCGCAAAGCCGCGCATCAGGTAAAAAGCGCCGATCGCCACGCGCGCGCCGCGCCAGTCGCGGGCGCCGATGGGTTTGCCTTCGACCCTTTCCGCCAGCATCGCCTCAATCGCCGCCTCGACATCCCCGGCCGAAGCGCCGCTCGACGCGACGCCGCCGGGCTGCGCCGCCGCCGCGACGGCGGGCGGCAGGGAGTTGGCGCTGCGCGCCGGCGCCGGCGCCGGCGCTTGCGTGGTCTCCTCGTTCGGTTTCACCAGGGGGCGGGGGTCGCCGCGCGGCCCGTCGGACGCGGAACCCGGC
>JBEKSH010000093.1:0-7595 GCA_049517235.1 Roseiarcus sp.
GCGCCTTGGTCAGGATGTCTTTCATCAGCTGGAAGCCGACACCGTGACCCTTCAAATCAGTTCGCACCATGATATCGAACTCGGCGCCGCCCGGCTGGTCAGGCTCGTCGATGAGATGCACCACGCCGACGATCTCTCCCGGTTCGGCGCCTTCGGCGTCGACCGCCACCAGCGCGATCTCCTTGTCGCCGTCGCATTGGGCGAGGCGGGTCGCCGCCAGATGAGGAAAATCCTTGACCGCTCCGAGACAGCGCATCCGAATGTCCTCGGGAGACGAGCGCGAAAACATGTCGACGAGCGCGGGCTCGTCGGCGCGGTGCAGCGGCCGAATGACATAGGAATGGCGGCTAAGCGAAACCTGATGGTCCGAGGCCGAGGGCGCCGGCTGGGCTGACATCGCGTTCACGACCCCATTCCTCAAAAGCGCGCGGAGGCTCGCCGCAACGTGCGGACATTTGGCGGCCGGACGAACATCGCACATTGATCCACCGCAAGCGAGCGCCGATGCGCGCCCCAGGTCCTTCCCGCGCGGGCTTTTGGGGTCGGCGCCGTGGACGCTTCGCCTGTCGCGTGCGATAGCTGCGACGCCGATCCGCACGCGCCCGCCGCCCGTTGATCTGCCGCAATGCCGCCCGCGATCCGCCTGGGCAAGAGATCGGTTGCCGGCCGCAGCGGGGCTTGGTCGCCGCCGAACTGGAGCTGAGCATGGACCCGAAGGATCGAAAGCAATCCTGGACCATCTGGTATATCGTGGCCGCCGTGCTGGCTGTGGCTTTTCTGCAGCAGTTCGGCGCCACTCTTCTGCAGACGGAGATGATTCCCTACAGCCAGTTCGAACAACTTGTCTCCGCCAAGCAGGTCTCCGACGTCGTGATCGGAGCCGACTCGATCCAGGGCGCGCTCAAATCGCCGCTTCCCAGCGGCAAGACCCAGTTTGCGACGGTCCGGGTCGATCCCGCGATAGCCGATAAGCTCGAAGCCGCTGGCGTCAAGGTGACGGGCGCGGCCTCCAGCGGCCTGCTCGGCGCGATCCTTTCCTGGGTCCTGCCGCTCGTCGGGTTCTATCTGCTGTGGACCTTCCTGTTCCGCGGCATCGCCGAGAAGCAGGGGTTCGGCGGATTGATGTCGATCGGCAAATCGCATGCGAAAATCTATGTGGAGACCGACACCAAGGTCACGTTCAAGGATGTCGCGGGCGTCGACGAGGCCAAATTCGAGCTGCAGGAGATCGTTTCGTTCCTGAAGGACACCAAGTCCTACGGCCGGCTCGGGGCGCGCATGCCCAAGGGCATTCTGCTCGTTGGCCCTCCCGGCAGCGGAAAGACGCTGCTGGCGCGGGCCGTCGCGGGCGAGGCGGGCGTTCCCTTCTTCTCGATCTCCGGCTCCGAGTTTGTGGAAATGTTCGTCGGCGTCGGGGCGGCGCGGGTGCGCGATCTGTTCGAGCAGGCGCGCAAGGCGGCCCCCTGCATCATATTCATCGACGAACTCGACGCCCTGGGCCGCAGTCGCGTCGCCGGCGCCGTGGGCGGCTACGACGAGAAGGAGCAGACCCTCAACCAGCTGCTGTCCGAACTCGACGGATTCGATCCCAGCAGCGGCGTCATCCTGCTGGGCGCGACCAACCGGCCGGAAGTCCTCGATCCGGCCTTGCTTCGCGCCGGCCGCTTCGATCGACAGGTGCTGGTCGATCGGCCCGACCGCCAGGGCCGTCTGGACATCCTGAAAGTGCATATCCGCAAAGTCGCGTTGGACCGGAGCGTCGACCTCGACCAGATCGCCGGCATGACGACCGGATTCACTGGCGCGGATCTCGCCAATCTGATCAACGAGGCGGCGATCGTCGCGTCGCGCCGCGGCGCCAGCTCGGTGACGCTCGACGACTTCACCGCCGCCATCGAGCGGATCGTCGCGGGCGCCGAGAAAAAGAGTCGCGTGCTGAGGCCGCAGGAGCGCCGTCGCGTCGCCTATCACGAAATGGGGCACGCGCTGGTGGCGGCGAGCCTGCCCGACGTCGACCCGGTGTTGAAAGTCTCGATCATCCCGAGAGGGGTCGGGGCGCTGGGCTACACGATCCAGAGGCCGACGGAAGACCGGTTCGTGCTCGCCGCGAGCGAGCTGCGCCATCGCATAACCGTGCTGATGGGTGGGCGCGCCGCGGAGGTTTTGATTTTTGAGGGCGACGCCTCGACGGGCGCGGCCGACGACCTGCAGCGCGCGACGCAGATCGCCCAGGAGATGGTCACGCGCTATGGCATGGCGCAGACGATCGGCCAGCGCATTTATGCGAACCTGCCGCCCAGCTTCCTCGGCGCCGGCGCCGAGGAAAAGCCCAACGCTTCCGAGTCGACGATGCGCGAGATCGATCTGTGCGTCCGCGACATTGTGAGCCAGGCCTTCGACGAGGCGCAGGCGATTCTGAACAAGCGAAGGTCCGATCTCGACAAGGGCGCCGAACTGCTGCTGACCAAGGAAGTGCTGACGGCCGACGATTTTCCGGCGATACGCCGTTCCGAAGGTTCGCCGGGCTCGCCGAGAAAGGTCGCCTGAACGCCGGCGCGCCATGCGATTCTCATCGACGCCCGATCGCGCGCGCGGCGCGGCCTGTCGATTGACCGAGATCAAGGCGCATGCATCGGAAAACCGGGAAGGATTGGCCTTCGGCGAGCGAATTGGGCTCGCGAGTACTCAATTGAGGAATTGGCATGCTGGCGCGCGACGTCATGACCAGTGGGGTGGTTCCGGTAAATTCCAACTCTTCGCTCGCTCAGGCCGTCGAGCTGATGGTCAAATTGAAGGTCAGCGGGCTTCCCGTGGTCGATGATCGCGGACTGCTGGTCGGCATGCTCACCGAGGGCGATCTGCTGCGCCGGGCCGAGCTCGGCACCGAGCGCAAGCGGCCGAGATGGCTTGAGTTCCTGCTGGGACCGGGGGCCATCGCCGGGGACTATGTGAAGACTCACGCCCGACGGGTCGACGAAGTGATGACCGAAGGCGCCTATTCGGTCGCCGAGGCGACCCCTCTCGCCGACGTTGTTTCGCTGATGAATTTGCGCCGCGTCAAGCGGGTCCCGGTCGTCCGCGACGGCCTGCCCGTCGGCATCATCAGCCGCGCGGACCTGGTGCGCGCGTTGGGGGTGATGATGCAGGGCGCCGCCGACCAACCCAAACGCGACGATGCGAACATCAAGGCGACTATCCTTGAGACGCTGAATCGGCAGAAGTGGGCGGCGAATTCGCCGATCAGCGTCCAGGTGCACGAAGGAAATGTCGAGATTCGCGGCGTGCTGACGGACGACCGACAGCGCGCCGCCATCGTGGTGGCGGTCGAGAACACGCCCGGCGTGAAGGCCGTCACCGACAATCTGGCGCTCGTCGAGCCCTTCGCCGGATCGCTCTATTAGAGCGCTTTCAAGCGAGCCGGGCGGCGGCGCGCGTCAAGCGCCGCCAAGCCTGACTCGGGCGCGCACGATCGATTTCAATCTGAAGCAATCTCGCTGCAGGGCTGGAAAGCCGCCCAAGGTCGCCGCGCGGAGAACTGCGGCGCCCAGAGATAGGGGCCGAACCGCCGGAGAGCCTTGCCTGTTCGCCGGCGCCCGACCGAAGAAGTCCGCAAGCTTCAAACGGGACGGATCTCTGCGATCTTGAACGTATGCGAATGGCCGTCGGCGCCGCGAATCGACACGTATTCGTCGGCGACGAAGCGATGGGAGTCCAGGCGAAAGCCGGCCTCCTCTTCTCCGAAGGCTCCTGGATCATAGTCGATTTTCCATGTCGCGCCGCCCGCCCCGCCCGCGTCATGAACGAGTTGGCCCAACCGGTCCTCTTCTCCCTCCCAGAACCGCCGGACGCGGCACTGGCCGCGGACCTTCCTCCAGGCGTCCGCGTCGAGACGCCCGGCAGCGTCGAGCGGCGCTGTGATCTCGTATCCGCGCTCGGGGCTCCCTTCGGGGAACTCCTCGTTGCGGGCCAGGTGCAAGGTGATGCGCTGAAGCATGACGGGCGATCCTCGGTCGGCGGCGAAACTCTCATTCATCTCGCATGGGCGTGGCAATTTCAAATTGACTCTGGTCAAATTCGAAGCCCGAAGGGCGCGTCGGGCGCGGTTTTCGATGGATGACCGGCGGCAATCGCCGCCACCGGCCGGTTTTCGGACCGTCGCCGGGATTGAGATGGATCAAAGCGCCTCCCGCGCGGTCGACTAGTTGAGACAAGGGCGGGCGCATCGAATGGCGCCGGCGTAGCTATAATTTGCGACGCCGGCGCGTGGAGCTTACTTTATGGGTGGTCGGACCAGCCGCACTGCGATAGACAGCGCCTTTGCCCTCGAGCCCGATCGTCGTCCCTCGCCCATGAGCCGAACCGCCGCGCTGATCGCCAAATACGGCGGGCGCGTCCCGCGATACACCAGCTATCCGACCGCGGCGCAGTTCACGCCCGCCGTCGCCGAGGCCGAACATCGCGCTTGGCTCGCCGCGCTCGACGCGCGGTCGCCCGTATCGCTCTACCTGCACGTCCCGTTCTGCGACCGCCTGTGCTGGTACTGCGGCTGCCATACCGCCGTCGTCCATCAGCGCGGCCCAGTCGCCGACTATGTTCGCACGCTCGTCCGGGAGATCGAAATCACCGGCCGAGCGCTGCCGGAAAGCGCACAGGCGAGCGCGCTGCATTTCGGCGGCGGCACGCCGAACATAATTGCGCCGGACGACCTTCGCGCCCTCGTCGGCGCCCTTCGCGAGCGCTTCACATTCACCGCTCCCTTCGAATTCGCGGTGGAGCTCGATCCGCGCATCCTGACCAGCGAATGGGTCGACGCCGCCGCTGATCTCGGATTGAACCGCGCCAGCCTCGGCGTGCAGGATCTGAACGCGCAGGTCCAGCGGGCGATCAATCGGCTGCAGCCCTACGCGCAAATCGAATGGGCGGCGACGCGGCTTCGGCAAGCGGGCGTGGGCTCGATCAATCTCGACCTGATGTATGGCCTGCCGCATCAAAGCGTCGCGACCGTTGTAGCGACCCTCGATCAGGTCCTCGCGCTCTCGCCGGAGCGGATCGCCCTGTTCGGCTATGCGCATGTGCCGTGGATGAAGGCGCACCAGAAACTTCTGCCGGAGGCGAGCCTTCCGGACGCCGTCGAGCGGTTCGACCAGCAGAGCGCCGCGGCCGAGCGCCTCGACAAGGCGGGCTATGTCCGCATCGGCCTCGACCATTTCGCCAAACACGACGACGAACTGGCGAAGGCCGAGCGCAGCGGGCTGTTGCGGCGTAATTTCCAAGGCTACACCAGCGACCATGCGACTTCGCTGCTCGGTTTCGGCGCCTCGTCGATCTCGGCGATGCCGCAGGGCTACGTGCAGAATGCGGCGCGCGTCCCGGAATGGCGGCAGCGCGTCAACGCCGGGCGGCTCGCCGCCGCTCGGGGCCTGGTCGTCGGGTCGGACGACAGGGTCCGCGGCGAAATCATCGAGCGGCTGATGTGCGACATGCGGGTCGACGTCGCCGGCGTTTGCGCGGCCCATAACCGGTCGCCGTCGCAGTTCGCCGCCGAATTGTTGCGCCTCGCCGAGATGGAGGCTGACGGCCTGGTGGAGCGCGAGGGCGCGCATATCGAAGTCACGAAGAGCGGACGGCCGTTCGTTCGCACGATCGCCGCCGTCTTCGACGCCCAGAGCGTATCCGGCGCCGGTCGGCATGCCCCCTCCATATAGGGGCGGCGCCGAAGGTTGATGCGCACGGCGGCCCGCGTCAGGCGATCCGCAGGTTATTGACGACGAAATTGACGCCCGGCGCCGACCAGGCGGCTCTCTCCGCGGCGGAGCGCTCGTCCCAGGCGTGGACCTTGCCTTCGAGCGTGACCTCGTCGTCAACCACGACAACGCGGATGTCGTTGGCCTCGACAAGGGCGTTCCGTTTCAGGGCCCTCTCGATGCGCGTCTTGATATCGGCGTCCTGAACCTCAGCCTTGACCTCGATCCGGTTGCTGACGCCGATGACGCCGCCCAGTTTGCGCACGCTGTTCTCCGCCGCTTCACGCTGAAACTGCCAGTTCACCTTGCCAGTGAGCTCCACCCAGCCGCCCTCGACCTTCACCTGCACGGCGTCCTTCGGCAGGAACACGTCCCAGGCCAGCACGTTGAGGCAGCGCTTGGCGATTTCATCATCGGCGATCGGATTCGAACCGGGATAGCGGACCTCGATTTCCTCGGCGATGCCGGATATGCCCTTGACGCGCCGGACGGCAAGCTCCGCGGCGATCTTCTCCGCATAGCTGCCGACGTGGCCGGTGAGCGTGACCACTCTTTGTTCGACCGCGACGCCGATATGGGCGGCGTCGACGCTCGGCTCGAATTCGAGCTCGTCGATCACCATCTGTCGTAGAGCCTTGTCGTCCATCTTTTTCTCCCTGGTCGATCAGCTGAAAGGCTTATGGCGACGCGAATACCGGCACGAATTATTCCCCAAGAAACTGCTCCGGCATTGATATGGCTCAACGGCGCCGCGACGATCGCGGCTGTAGGCTGGCGGGCGGTTCGCGGCGCCGCAGGCTTGGCCGCGCGAGGCCTTGCGCCGCGCCGGCAACGCGGGCCGACTGACAAAGAGGCGAATGATCCGTGAAAGCGATGGTGTTGCATCGCAGCGGCGAGCCGCTGCGGCTGGAGGAGCGGGCCGATCCGGCGCCGGGGCCGGGCGAAGTCCGGCTGCGCGTGGAAGCCTGCGGCGTTTGCCGCACCGATCTCCATGTCGTCGACGGCGACCTCCCCAACCCGAAGCTGCCGATCATTCCCGGACATGAGATCGTCGGGATCGTCGAGGCGGTCGGCGCGGGCGTCCGCGACCGCGCGCCGGGCCTGCGCGTCGGCGCGCCGTGGCTCGCGCACACCTGCGGAACGTGTCCGTATTGCGAGGCCGGGCGCGAAAATCTGTGCGATCATCCGTTGTTCACCGGCTATACGCGCGACGGCGGCTTCGCCACGCATTTCATCGCGGAGGCCGCCTACACCTTTCCGATGCCGGATTTCCCGGACCCGGTCGCCGCGGCGCCGCTGCTGTGCGCCGGGCTGATCGGATGGCGCTCGCTCGTCGCGGCGGGCCAGGGACAAAAGATCGGCCTCTATGGATTTGGCGCCGCCGCGCATGTCATCGCCCAGGTCATCCGCTGGCAGGGACGCGAGGTCTACGCGTTCAGCCGCCCGGGCGACGCCGCCGCCCAGCATCTGGCGCGCGCGCTCGGCGCCGCTTGGACCGGCGGATCGGACGAGCAACCGCCCGTCGCTCTGGACGCCGCGATCATTTTCGCGCCGGTCGGCGACCTCGTGCCAGCGGCGCTGCGCGCCGTTCGCAAGGGCGGACGGGTGGTCTGCGCCGGCATTCACATGAGCGACATTCCGCGGTTCCCGTATCGCATCCTGTGGGAAGAACGGCAGGTCGTGTCGGTCGCCAACCTGACCCGGCAGGACGGGCGCGAGTTTCTGGCGATCGCGCCTCGGGCGGGCGTTCAAACCCATACGAAGCGCTACCCGCTCGCCGCCGCCAACGAGGCGCTCGCCGACCTGCGGGCGGGGCGAATCCAAGGCGCCGCGGTGCTGGTTCCATGAGCG
>JBEKSH010000094.1:0-7549 GCA_049517235.1 Roseiarcus sp.
TTCTGTGGGACCCAATTGCCCTCTCGGGGCGTCGGCTTTGTTCAAGCCAACAGTCCGGTTGTTCGCGACGCTTCAGCTGGCCGCCGGTTGAACGACCAATCGGCGGACACTTGATCGATCATCCGTCAACCTGCGCGCCGCGATCCGCGCCGTTGGTTGGTGGGCATCCATCACGCACTCTCACTACTTTATCTCGCTACTTTATCTCGACTAGCGCGACGCGATCGACGCCGCTCTCGGCCATCACGATATTCCCGTCGTGGTTGGTCGTCATGTTGCGCACAACGCCGCCGCCCGACGGGATCATCCAGGTTTGGAATTTCTCGCTGGCGGGATCGAACCGCACAAGCGTGTTCGGCCGTACTCCGGACTCGCTATACCATACCGCTCCTTTCGCGAACGTAATGCCATAGGGTTGCGATTGCGGCCCACCAGGCGACGCGAATTCCTTCAAGTCGCCTGTCCCGGGATCGAAACGACCAAGGTATCCGCGCGCGTAATCCGTGTACCAGATGATGTCGTCAGGTGTGACGGCGATGCGCCGCGGCCGGCTTTCGGCGTGCGGCAGGGCGTATTCGCGGATCGCCATGGTCACGGGATCAATGCTGGCGAGCTTGTTGGAGCCAAACTCGCAGAAATATGGCGTGCCCCTTGAAGTGATCACCATGCCGTAAGGATTGGATTTAGGGGTGGGCGAGGTCACGAGCTTGACCTCCGCAGTCTGGGGATCGAGACGTCCAATCATATTGGCGCTTTGTACGGTGAACCACAGGATGCCGCTTTGATCGAACAGCGGCGTATGTGGGTCGCGCGCGGCCGGGCTCGGCAGTTTATATTCGGTGAATTTTCCCGTGCCGGGGTCGAGCTTGCCGATATAGCCGGCAAAGTTTGCGGTGAACCAAATGTCGCCATCGCGATCGGCGACGAGGCCGTGTGGGCCGGACATCGGCGTGTCCAAGCGATATTCGGTGATGCGGCCGGTTGTGGGGTCGATGTGCCCCAGCGCGTTAGCCATCTGGCCGGTATACCAAATCGTCCCGTCAAGCGACGCAAGCGGGTCATGCGGGCGGGAACCGGGCGTCGGCAACACCCATTCCTTAAAGGTCACTTGCGCCGGACCGGCAACGATCGCGCCTTGCGGCTTCGGCTTTTCCGGGAAATTCTCCGCCAGATACGTGACCAGGGTCGCCAGCTGGTCGTCTGGCAACTGCGCGCCGACGTTCCTCATCAGGTGAAGAACTGTTCTCCAGTCTTGTGCGCTATAGCCGGCTCGAAGCACGCGGCCGATCTCGTGGCATCCGGCGCAGGCGCTTTGCAGGATCTCCTTGCCGGCGCCCTCGGGGAGCGTGGTCTGGCCGTGAGCCGCCAAGCTGCCGCAGAGCAGAAGCGCAACGAATGAGAACCGAAGCGGCTGTGCTGACAAAGCATCCTCTTCCGGCGGAAGGTTTGTGCAGGTTCGCGAGAGACTCTAGAGAGCAGCCCACCGAAAGCAACTGTGCGTCTGCAGCGGCGCGTCGACGGCCGCCGCGCTCTTGGCGTCATCCGCATAGGCCCTAATGCTTGCCTTGCGGCTAACATTTCTTGGCAGGCTCACGGCAAGCGAAGTCCTTGCTGCTAGGCGGCGGTGCTCCCGCGCCGATGTCCCTTCAACGTGATCGAGGTGCTGAACCAAAAGACGCGAGAACTCTTTGTCGCTCATTGACGCCACCACGAAGGCTTTCCTCCGTCGGCCGGCAAACCATGCGGAGCGCCATCTGAGCTTTGCGGAGGGGCGCCATTTGTATTTTGCAGCTACAGACGCGATTCGCGGAAGGGGTCCTATGGAACCGGCGAGGCCCCAATAGCAGACGGTCCGCCGAGCCGTCGGTCTTGACCGAAACTGTTCTCTAATGCGTCAATGGGAGCAGCTCGGTCTTGAGCATTGTCGACGCTTTCGGGTGACCCTGCACCCGACACGCGCGTTCAGCGCCTGCGGCGCCGCGGGATACAAGTTGAGATCGATATCTTTCGCCATCGCTTCTCGCACCGGGCCGGGCGTCTACTCGATGACCTCGCCAGCCCAGACTCGATCGAACCCGTTGCCCGCTTCGCGCTGCACCTTTCGCACGCTCTCGGCGTCCGGTGCTTCGTATTGGCAAACCATCCGCAGGCGATCGGCCGACAGCACGCTGCGCCGCCAGGCCACGCCATACATCCCAAGGCACGGCCGCTCGCGCATGCCGGCAGCGGTAAGGTCCTCGTCGGACGGCGGGCGATCAAATGTGCGTTCTACGATGATGCAAGGCATGACTTGTCCTTTCTTCGGGCAGCGACGGTTGGAAGCTAAGTCATCACCGTTTGAACCGGCGTTGGAATTTCGAGTTTTTCTTTTGCTCGTTCAAGATAGTCGCGCGCGCGGGCGCTCAGCAGCGAAACGGCGCCCGCGCCGCTCGTCAGTGTTTCGATCATGGCGCCGGCTTCCCGCGCGTCTCCAGACTCAGCATTGACGCAGGCCAAGATGGCGGTCGCCGCGACAATTTCCGTGGTTCGCTTGACCGCTTGCGCGGCGCCAAGCGCTTCCAGAGCGGCTGCACGAGCGCCTTCCAGCCGGCCATGATCAAGTCGCCACGTGGCGATCTGGTTGAGGACATAGGCAAGTTGCGCCTTGTCGTCGAGCGCGCGCAAGGCCGCCAGCGGCTTCTGCAAATCGGGTTCGGCGGCGCCGGCCTGACTCTGCATAAGCGCCACGGCGCGCAGAGCATCGGCGACCGGCGCCGGGCCGTCGCCAATCCGATCGGCAATTGCGTCGATCTCGTCGCAATAGGCGCCGACCTGGGCAAGTCGATCACCCTCGATGGCGATCTTGACGATCCACACAAGACATTCCATTTCTCGCCAGCGATCCTCGCGCAGGCGCGCCAGCGCCAATGCGCGGCCCATCCATTCCTGCGCCTTCGCAAGATCGCCGTCCCAGCGGGCGATCAGGCCGCGTCCCCAATCGAGTTCGACGAAATTCTGATCGAGCCTGGCGGCGATTTGATCGGCTTCGCGCAGAAAAGCCCGGGCGCGCTGCACATCGCTCTCGACTTCCAACAGGCAACGCCCGGTACTTGCGAGCTGTTGACTGCGCGTCAGATCGTCTAACGGGCGGGTTATCATCTCGGCGCGCAAAATCGCTTGTTGAGCGCGAAGGATATCGTTGCACTGCTGGTTCCACCACGAGATCATGTGCCAGCCCGTCGCGGCGTCGTAGTCCCGCACTCCCGCCAGCTCGGCCGCCTCGACGGCCAGTTGCAGTTCCTCGAACAACTTTGGTTTCATCCGAATGCCGGGGCTTGCGCCGGCGAAAACCTTCACCTTGAGCAAGGCGATGTGGGCCCGGGCGCGATCGGAGCCCGTGGGAAGCGGCGCAAGATGGCCGAGGCCGCGGTCCGCCGCATCGAGGGCCGCCGCATTGGCGAACAGGCGCAGACAATGCTCGCCCGCCGCGATGCAGGCCTGAACCGCGAGCGAATGGTCTCCGGCCGCGCCGGCGTGATAAGCCAGTTCGCCGGCCAGAGATGGGTCGCGCCGCGCCGCTTCGTGAAGCGCGCGGGCGATCTGCCGATGAATCAGGCGTCGTCGGGGTTGCGACAGGCTGCGGTAGGTCGTTTGCCGGATCAGGTCATGGGCGAAATCGAACCGCCCTTCGCCGCCAGGCCTGAGCAGACCTCGCCGCTCCAGGCGATCGATTCGGCCGATCAATTGCGATTCCGGCAATTCCATCGCGGCGCCGAGCAATTCCGGCTTGAAATCGCGCGCCGTCGCCGAAGCAAAGACAATCAGCTCTCGGTCGGGGTCGTCAAGTCGCGCAATCCGGTCAGCGATCAGGGCGTCCAGATCGCGTCCCGAAGCCGGCCGGCCCTGACGACCGGCGTTCGCCAATTCGGTGAGAAACATAGGATTGCCGCCGCTTTGGCGATGCGCGGCGGCGACTTCCTCCGGGTCCGCTTCCGCCTGGAAAAATTGCGCGGCCTCCGCGGGGCTCAGCAACGATAGCTTGATCCGCTTGACGGCGCCATCCTGCGCCAAAGCGCCGATGAGCCGCTTGCACCACGGATTGTCGTCAATTTCGTCGGTGCGCGCCGATCCTACGAAGAGGAGGCAGGCCCGGTCATCCGAGGCGCGCAGGACATAGTGCAGCAAGGACGACGAGGCCTCGTCGATCCATTGCAGATCGTCGATCGTCAGCACCAGAGGAGTCTGCGCGGCTATGGAGGTCAGCAGCGTCCTGAAGGCGGCGAAAATGCGGGTTCGACTGCCTTCGTCGCTTTTCACATTTTCACGCGACGGCAGGAACAGCGAGAGATCGCGACGCGCCGATGGGCTGGTGGATTCCTCGATGATCGCGCCAAGCGCATCCGCCCAGCAGCCATAGGGTCGCACCGCTTCGGCCTCGAAACATCGAGCCGAAACGACGCGCGCGCCGTTCAGGACAGCTTGCTCTGCGACGAAGTCGAGCAGTCGCGACTTGCCTATCCCCGGCTCGCCCATGAAAAGCATCGCCTCGGGCGCAACGCCGGCGAGCAGGGCGTCCAGTGACGAAAGGATTGCCTGCGTCTCGCTCGCGCGCCCGACGAGCCGCGGCCCGCTCGCAGCCGCAGGCTCCAAGAGCGAGGCGGGAGGGGGAGCGATGGTGTGGCGTTCGACGCTCGTTTCCAATTGCTGGTTGTGACGCGGCGGCGCTGGGGCCGGCGGCCTGAGATCGCCGACTAACGGCGCGCCCATCTCCCTGCGCAGCATATCGCGGGCGTAAACATAGTGATCCTGCGCATCCTTTCGGCGGCCAAGCGCGCCAAGCAAGGCGACCAACTTGCCGTGCGAGCCCTCCGACAGCGGATCCGCTGCGACCATCGCCCGGGCATAGGGCAGAGCGCGATCCGGGGCGTCGCCAAGTCTCTCCACCGCGATTGACAGCACGCGACGGCGCAAGGCGCCGAAACGCTCGCGCTCCGCGAGGCACCAATGGTGAAAGCGATAGCAGGAGGGCAGGTCGAGGCCATCGAGAAACTCGCCTTGCAAGAGCGCGGCGGCTTCTTCGATTTCGGCGAGCCCCGCCGTTTCCGGATCGCCGCGAACCAAGTCGTCGACTTGGGCGACGTCGATTGACGCGTCGCCGGGCGAAAACGAAACGCGTTCGCGGTCGGCCTTGAGGCGCTCGTAGCCCGCTTCGTTCAACAGCGGCCGCAATTTGGTCAGGCTCCAGCGCAGCGCGGCGCGGGGATCGTCCGGCCCGTCCCAAAGCAAATCGCAAAGCGTCTGGCGAGACTGCTGCATTGCGGTGGCGGCGAGGAAGCCTAGTAGCGCGCGCGTTCGCTTCGACGCGGGGAGAGCGACCGTCAGGGAGCCGCGCTGCACTCGGATTTCGCCGAGCAGCCGAATGCCGAGGCCGCCGGAGCCCTTTCTTGGTCGGGTATGGGGTCTTCGCGTTTCCACGCTCATTCCAACCATCATTCCAACGACGCGGGGGTAGTTTAGGCCATAGATCAACGATGCGAAAGCGGATCGGCGATCTCGATAGGAACGTCTTGGCGAAGCAAATCACACTCGGCCGCCGACGCGGCCAAGCACAGGAGAAAGATTATGACTTCAAATTCTCAAAAAGCTGCGCGCCTTTTCAGCGCCATCGCGCTCGCCGGCTTGGTCGGCGTCGCTGGAGCGCGGGCGGACGACCCCAGCGCAGCCGCCGCCTACAAGGACATGGAAGCGACGCTCGGAATGGTCCCCGGCTTTTTCAAGGCTTTCCCGGAGTCCGGCATCGCCGGCGCCTGGGCTGAATTCAAGACCGTTCAGCTCAGCGCAACGACCAAGCTTGACGGCAAGACCAAGCAACTGATCGGCCTTGCTGTGTCGGCTCAGGTTCCCTGCGCCTACTGCATTTACTTTCACACGGCCGCGGCGAAGGCCAACGGCGCGACAGACGAGGAAATCCGCGAAGCCGTCGCCATGGCCGCGATAACGCGCCACTGGAGCACGGTGCTGAACGGCATGCAGGTCGATCTGCCGGCATTCAAGAGCGAAACGGACACCGTCCTGAAGCTCGCCGCCGAGAAGGCCAAGAAGACCAATTGAGGCAATCGGAACGGGCGGCGGCCGCGCCGCCGCCCCATCGCCAGGCATGAGGCGACGACGGATCGCGAGTTCTTCCCTTTGCTGGCGCTCGGCTGCGACATCGAAATGCAAGACTCTGAAGCGATGGGGGGCGCTTGTGCCGAAAGCCCATTCGTCCGGATTGTCGACCGCGATCATCCGGCCGGCCGACCGAAGGCGATCGATACGGGATTCCGCCTCGATTTCGATTAGTCTTGCCGCGAACCGGAGCGGGGCTCATCATCGCGCCAGACGGAGTTCGAAGCCTTGCGCTGCGCGAACTGCGAGTTCGAGAACCGGGAGGGGCGCAAATTCTGTGCGTCCTGCGGCTCCGCCTTGCCTATTGCCTGCCGGCATTGCGGCTACGCCAACGAGGAAGCCGAGCGGTATTGCGGCGGCTGCGGTCGCCTCCTGTCTGACGACAAGATCACGGCAGTCGAACCGATCCTCCCCGCCGAACCGGAAGGGGACCGTCGCCCGGTCACGGTCATGTTCTGTGATCTGGTCGGCTATACGCGCCTCGCCTCGGAGCAGGATCCGGAAGTGGTGCACGCTGTGCTGGAACGCTTCTTCGCGCTCGTCGATGCGCTTGTCGACCGCTTCGGCGGAACGATCGACAAGCATATCGGCGACGCCGCGATGGCGCTGTTCGGCGCCCCGCTCGCCCACGGCAATGACGCCGAGCGCGCCGTGCGCGCCGCCTTGGAGATCCAGGCCGCCGTTCCGGGGCTCGGGTCCGGCCTGCCTTCGCCGCTGGCCGTGCATATTGGCGTCGCCACGGGTGAAGTCGTCGCGGGTCCTGTCGGGAGCCAACATCATCGCGGCTATACCGTAACCGGCGAGGCCGCCAACGTCGCCGCGCGGCTTCTGGCGCGGGCTGCCAGCGGGGAAACTCTTGTCTCTGAAGACGTCTGTCGCGCGACCAATCACTTTGCTGATTACGAGCCGATGGGGCCGCTAACGCTAAAGGGTCTTCGCGATCCAGTCGTCGCTTGGCGCCTGACCGGAACGAGAAGCGCGGCTCCGGACGCTCACGCGCTGGTCGGCCGCCGATCGGAACTTGGCCAGTTCCGCGCCGTGCTGGATGCGAGCGTCAATGGAACTTCAGGCGCCGCCGTCCTGATCCGCGGCGAGGCCGGGATCGGCAAGACCCGGCTCATCGATGAACTGCAGTCGATCGCCGCGGCGTCCGGAATGTCGCGCCATGCCGGATTCGTTCTCGACTTCGGGACCGCGCGCGGTCATGGCGCCGTCCGCACGGTGGTGGCCGGGCTCCTCGGCCTTGGGCCAGACTCGACGCCGGAGGAGGCCGAAAGCGCGATCGAGGCGGCGCGGCGGGACGCGCGGTTGCAACCTGACGACGCGCTCTATCTGCGCGATTTGCTCGAGGCGCCACAGCCGGAAGCCACGCGAAGGATTTACGAGGCGATGGACGCGGCGG
>JBEKSH010000095.1:0-7529 GCA_049517235.1 Roseiarcus sp.
GCCCGCGGCTCCGCAACGCTTGGGGCTTCACCGCGCCCGGACGCGCCGCGGTGAACGCGAGCGACGAAGGTGTAGACCGCCGGCGTCACGAACAGCGTGAACGCCGTGCCGATGAACATGCCGAAGAAGATCGTCAGGCCGATCGAGAAGCGGCTGCGCGCGCCGGCGCCCGCCGCGAAGATCAGCGGCGCCATGCCGACGACCATCGCCGCGGTCGTCATCAGAATCGGGCGCAGCCGCACCCCCGCCGCCCGCTCGATCGCCTCGCGCCGCGACAGGCCCTCGTCGAGCTGCAGATGGTTGGCGAAATCGACCATCAGGATGCCGTGCTTCGCTATCAGGCCGATCAGCGTCACCAGCCCGATCTGCGTGTAGATGTTGATGCTGGTCATGCCCATTACGCCGCCGATATTGAGCGGCAACAGCGCCCCGAACATCGCGGTCGGCAGCGCGATCAGGATGATCAGCGGATCCCGGAAGCTCTCGAACTGCGCGGCGAGCACGAGATAGATGACGATCAGCGCGAAGACGAAGGTATAGACGAGCGCATTGCCTTCCTGCTCGTATTGGCGGGAATCGCCCTGGAAGTCATAGGTGAACCCTTCGGGGAAAATGGTCTGCGCCTTCTCCTTGAGGAAATCGAGCGCCTCGCCGAGGGTGCGGCCGGGGAACGGCACGCCCGACAGGGTCGCCGAATTGAGCTGCTGGAAACTGGTCAGCGCGTTGGGCTCCACCGTCTGCGTCACGCTCGCCACGGTCGACAGCGGAACCATTTCGCCGTTGCTCGTGCGCACTTCGTAGCGTGTCAGCCAGTCGGGGGTCAGGCGGAACTCGCGCGGCGCCTGCGGGATGACTTCGTAGCTGCGTCCGTAAAGGTTGAAGCGGTTGACATAGTTGCCGCCCAGAATCGTCGACAGCGCGGCGCCGATGTCCTGCATGTTGACGCCGAGGCGGTTCGCCTTGTCGGCGTCGACCTTGAATTGATATTGCGGCGTGTCGAATTTCAGATCCGTATCGGTGAACAGGAACAGCCCGCTCTTACGCGCCTCTTCTTGCATTTGGGCGGTGACGTTGGCCAGCGTCACGAAATCGCCGGTGGTGCGGATGACGAATTGCATCGGCGGCCCGCCGGTCGAGCCGGGCAGCGCCGGCGGCGAAAACGCGATGACCTTGGCGCCGGCGATATCGCTGAATCTCGGTCCCATGGCGTTGAGCAGTTGTTTGGCGTCGCGCGTGCGCTGGTCCCAGGGTTTGAACAGGACGCCGGCGAAACCCGAACGCACGCCGTTCATGCCGTTGATGACGAACAGATGCGCCACTTCGGGAATGTCGCGCACCTTGTCGAAAAGCGATTGCGTGGCCTGTTCGAGATAGTCGAGATTGGCGACCTGCGGAGTCTTGACGAGCGCCAGGGCGACGCCCTGATCTTCCTCGGGCGCGAGCTCCTTCGGCGTCGAGGCGTACAGAATGCCGGTCAGCGCGAGGACGCCGACCAGGATCAGCAGGGTCAACGCGCGAAAGTTCAACGTGCTGTGCAGCCGCCGCTCATAGGCGCGGCGCAAACGGTCGAAATTGCGATCGAGAAAACGCGCGAAGCCGCCGTCCTCGCCGGTCTGGTGCTTCAGCAGCTTCGAACACATCATCGGCGAGAGCGTCAGCGCGATGAACCCGGAAACAATGACCGCGCCCGCCAGCGTGAACGCGAATTCGCGAAACAAGGCGCCGGTGACCCCCGAGACGAAGCCGATCGGCGCATAGACCGCGGCCAGGGTGATCGTCATCGCGATGACCGGCAGGGCGATCTCGTGCGCGCCCTTGATCGCCGCGTCGAACGGCGTCATCCCGTCTTCGATGTGACGATGGATGTTTTCGACGACGACGATGGCGTCGTCGACCACCAGGCCGATGCCCAGCACGAGCGCCAGCAGCGTCAGCAGATTGATCGAATAGCCCAGCGCGAGCAACGCGATCATCACGCCGACGAGGGACAGCGGGATGGTGACGATCGGGATGATGGTCGAGCGCAGATTGCCCAGGAACAGGAAGATCACCACGATGACGATGCCGGCCGCCTCCGCCAGGGTTTTGGCGACTTCGTAGATCGAGGCGCGAATGAACTGCGTCGAATCGTAGGCGATCGCCGATTGCAGCCCTGTGGGCAGTTGGCGCTGAATATCAGGCATCGCCGCGCGAACGCCGTCGATGACCGTCAACGGGTTGGCCTCCGGCGTTCCGTAGATGCCGATGAACACCGCCTTCAGCCCGTCGAACACAGACGAAGAGTTGGAGTTCTCGGGGCCCAATTCGATCTTGGCGACATTGCCGAGGCGGATCAGCGCGTCGCCGCGCGTGGCCACCACAAGCTGGCCGAAGGCTTGCGCATTGTCGAGCGAGGTCAGCGCGTTAACGCTGACTTGGGTGTAGTCGCTCTTGATCTCGCCCGCCGCCGCGGTGAAATTATTGGCGGCGAGCGCCCGGCTCACATCGGCCGGCGCGACGCCAAGCGCGGCCATGCGCACCGGATCCAACCAGATGCGCATGGCGAAGGTCTGGCCGCCGAGAATCTGCGCATTGGCGACGCCGTCGACCGTCTGCAGGCGCGGCTGCACGACCCGCGTCAGATAGTCGGTGATCTGCGACGCCGTCATCACCTTCGAATTGAACGACATGTACATCAGGGCGAAGCCTTGCCCGGTCTGCTTGACGACGATCGGGTCGTTGGAATCGCGCGGCAGAACGCTGCGCACCTGATTGGTCTTGGCCAGCACGTCGGCGACGGCGCGGTCGGGATTGGCGTCGAGCCGCAAATTCAAAATGATCGTCGAGACGTTCTGCTGCGAGTTCGAAACCAGCGTGTCGATGCCCTCGGCGCTGGCGACGGCCTGCTCCAGTGGGGTGGTGATGAAGCCCTTGATCAGGTCGGCGTTGGCGCCGGGATAGATCGTGGTGATGGTGATCGTCGTATTCGACATCTGCGGAAACTGGCGGATCTGCAATTTAAGACCCGCCATCGCGCCGATCAGCAGGATCAGCAGGCTGACCACGGTCGAGAGGACCGGACGGCGAATGAAAAGATCGGTGAAGCTGTTCATGATCGCAAAAAGCTCACGGCCTGGGCGTCTGGGCGGGCGGCGGCAAGGCGCCCGTGGCGTCGATCGTGACAGGGGAATTGGGCTGCAGCTTGATCTGGCCGGCGGTGACCACGAGATCGCCGGCGCTCACGCCCTCGTCGATCGCCACCCGCTCGCCCCGCGCCTCGCCCGGGCGCACGAAGCGCCGCTCGACGATCAGCTCGTGTTTGTCCTTAGCGGTCGCCGCCTGCGCTTCGCCCGCCGGGGGCGGCGCCGGCTTCACCAAATAAACGTTGTCGCCATAAAGACTGTAGATGATCGCGGTGCGCGGCACGGTCAGGACGTCGGCCGGCGCGCCAGTCGTCACCTCGACATTCGCGAACATGCCGGGCAATAACTTATGGTCGGGATTGGCGAATTCGGCGCGCACCAACACGTTGCGCGTGTCCTGGCTGACGCGCGCGTCGATCGCGTCGATCTTTCCGACGAAAGTCTGGTCGGGAAAGGCGTCGAGAACCATGCGCGCCTCCTGGCCCACCGCCAGATCGCGCAGCGATTGTTCGGGCGACTGAAAGTCGACATACATCGGGTCGAGCTGCTGCAAGGTGACGATGCTGGAGCCGACGGAAAGAAACTGTCCGACATCGACCTTGCTGATGCCAAGACGCCCCGCGAACGGCGCGGTGATCTTCTTCTGGGCGATGATCGCGCGGGTGCGCTCGACGGTGGCCGCGGCCGAATCGCGCGCGGCGATCGCCGCGTCGACCTGCGCCTTCGCCGTATTGCCGCCGGCCACCAGCGTCTGCTGGCGTTCGAGAGAGATATCCGCGTTCTTGAGCTGGGCCAGCCCGTTTTTCAAATCCGCCTGATCGACCGAATCGTCGATCTCAAGCAGCGGCGCGCCCACCGCGACATCCTCGCCCGACTTGAAATGAATCGCGCGTATGACGCCCGCCACCTGCGGCGCGACGTCGATGCCCTGAAACGCGCGCAATGTTCCGATGGCGGGCAATCGGCGCGTCCATTGTTCGACTTTGACGGGCTCGGCCGAAACCGCCTGCGGCTTGGGCGCCATCGCGACGCTGATGAATCCTTTGATCATGTCCGGCTTGACGTCATAGTGAAAATAATAGAGCCCGTAGCCGAGCCCCGCCAGGATCGCGAAGGTCAGCAGGAAGACCACGGGCCGGCGCGCCTTCGGCGGCGGGAGAATTCGATTCATGCGGCGGGCAATCCTTCAGGCTCCGTGATGCACAGTTTTCGTGCGTCAAACTTCTGTGATTTCGGCGTCCCTCATATAGGGAGCGGGCGTGGAAATAAACAACCCGGCGGCGGCGCCGCGCGACGGCGCGTCTCGCGCGCCAGGCGCCCGTTTGACGGGCGCGGCGCGAGCGGCCAAATTCGCGCCGCACAAGCTCCAACCCTGGCGGGACATCCATGGCGCTCACCCCGACGGCCGCGAATCTGACCATTGCCGATCTCAAAGGGAAGGTCGTCCTCATCACCGGCGCCTCCACCGGCATCGGCGCCGCGCTGGCGCGCGGTTTTGCCGCGCAAAGCTCGCGCGTCGCGATCCACTATCATTCCAGCGAGGCGGCGGCCAAAGCGCTGGCGCGGGAATTGAACGACGCGGGCGCCGAGGCGCTGCTGGTGCGCGGCGACGTCACGGTCGCGGCGGACTGCGCGCGCATCGTCGACGAGACGGCGGCGCATTTCGGCGGCATCGACGGGCTCATCAATAATGCGGGGCTGATGCTCGGCCGCGTTCCCTCGATCGAGGCCAGCGACGAGCATATTCAGAACGTCGTCGACCTCAACATCCGCTCGGTGCTCAGCGTGACGCGCGCCGCCGCCCCCTGGCTGGAGCGCCACGGCGGCTTCATCATCAACACCAGCTCGATCGCGGCGCGCCACGGCGGCGCCGGCGGCGCCGTGCTTTACGCGGCGGCGAAGGGCTTCGTTTCGACCTTGACGCGCGGCCAGGCCAAGGAGCTGATCGGCCGCAAAATCCGCGTCAACGCGGTGGCGCCCGGCGTCATCGCGACGCCGTTTCACGAGCGCTATTCGAGCGAGGCGCAACTGGAGGCGATGCGGCTCACCATCCCGCTCGGCCGCATCGGCACGCCGGAAGAATGCGTGGGCGCCTATCTTTTTCTCGCCTCCGAAATGCTCAGCGGCTACATCATCGGACAGATCATCGAGGTCAACGGCGGGCAGTTGATGCCGTAGAGTTGGTTCGAAACGGCCGGGGGCGTTCCAGGGCGGCTCTTGACACAGCAGGCGCCGTCGGCGCCAGGCTCCCGCCGAACCGGGGGAGGAAACCTGCATGGCGCCCAGGCTGCGCGTCGGCTTCGTCGGCCTTGGCCGCGTCTTCGATCTCAACCTGCGCGGCTACCTCGGTCATCCGGAGGCGGAGGTCGCCGCGCTCTGCGACAGCGACCCCGCGCTGCTCGCCCGCCGCGCGGCCGAGCACCCCGGCGCGCGCGCGACCGGCGACTTCCGGGACTTCTTGCGCTGCGGCCTCGACCTGATCGAGATCCTGACGCCGCACCCGCTGCACGAGGCGATGACGGCGGCGGCGCTGGCGGGCGGCGCACATGTCAGCGTGCAAAAGCCGATGGCGATGACCCTGCCGGAATGCGACCGCATGATCGCCGCCGCCGACGCGAGCGGCAGGCGCCTGAAGGTTTTCGAGAACTTCATCTTCTATCCGCCGCTGGTCCGCGCCCGCCAATTGCTGCGCGACGGCGCGATCGGCAGGCCGCTGCATTTTCGCATGAAGGTGGTGATGGCCGACCGCGCGCAGGCCTGGCCCGTGCCGGAGGCGGCGAGCCGCTGGCGCCACGCGCTCGCCGCGCAGGGGCGCGGCGGGCCGATGGTGTTCGACCACGGCCACCACATGATGGCGGTGGCGCTGTGGCTGTTCGGCGACGTGCGCGACGGGTTCGCCTGCATCGAGCGCACCGAAACCCCGGCCGGCGTCTATGACGCGCCGGCGACGCTGAGCTGGCGCCACGCCGATCCCCCGGTCCACGGCATGTGGGACGTGTCTCTGGCGCTGAAGATGACGTTGCGCACCGACTATTACGCCGACGCCGAGCGGTTCGAAATCCAGGGCGAGGAAGGCGTCATCCAGGTCACGCGCTGCTCCGACCGGATGCTCGACGAGCCGGCGCTGACGCTCTACCGCGACGGGGAAGTGCGCGCCTTCCACAACCTCGACGCCGACTGGGGCGGCAGCTTCGCGCGCTCGACGCGCCACTTCCTCGACGTGCTCGCCGGAAGGGAGCCGCAGGAGGCGCTGACCGCACGGGAGGGCCGGCGGGTGATCGCGCTGTACGACCTGTTCCAGCGCAGCAACGCCGAGCGCCGCGCGGTGGCGGGATAAGGCGGCGGATCGAAACAAGCGTTCGCAGCTCTTCGGACAGGAATTCCCCGGCATTGGAGCGTCGTCCGTCCGGCGGCTCAGACCGTCAGTCCCGCCTTGCGGAGTCCTTCCACGCGGCGCTCAAAATCCTCGGGGTTGCGGAACGGCAGCACGCGGCGGCGGCGCTCGATCGAGAAGTCGGGGTTTACCTTGAGCGCCCGTTCCCAGGCCTGTCGACTCTCCTCCGGCCGGCCAAGGTGGCCATAGCACGACGCGAGCAGGGCGTAAGCGGTCTCTGATTGAGGGTTTCGTGCGAGCCGTTGCTCGATCGCCGCAATCGCTTGCCCGTACTCGCCAAGGGAAAATCGCGCATCCGCAAGAAATTGTAGTACAATTTCTGGATAATGCGGGTCCAACCGCATGGAAGCATCGAGGATCACAAGCGCACGGGCTGGGTCGCCGGAGTATATCCGAACATTGGCCATTATGCGCTGCAAATACACGGAGTTCGGCGAAAGGGCGAGGCCAAGTTGCGCCTCTGCCTGCGCCCGGTCGAGCTCCCGGCTCCACATGTGAGCGATGGCCAGCGCGAAGTGGCCAAAGGGCTCTTCCTCGTCCATCCCCACCGCTTGCTGCGCGAGCTCCAGCCCAATCCGCAGCGAGTGCTCCGGATCGCTGGTCCACCCGTTGGCGTAGTCAATCACATGGGTGAAGGCGACCAGTGCATTGGCCGCCGCATATCCCGGATCGATGGCGGTAGCGGCTCCGGCTAAGTTGCGCGCGGCGATATTTCCGCTTCTGGTAGACGCCCACGCCTGCTCCCGGCCACGCAAGAAGAATTCGTAGGCCTCGACGTTGACCGCGCGACCCCGGGCTAGTCGATCCTGCTCACTGGCCGTCAACTTCAACTTCAGCGCGGCCACGATCTGCTTGGTGAGTTCGTCCTGAACAGCAAAAATGTCGGTGAGGTCGCGATCGAACCGGTTGGCCCAGACGTGCCCGCCGCTGCTCGAATCGATCAACTGCGCCGTGACTCGGACCCGGTTGCCCGCCTTGCGCACGCTGCCCTCGAGTACATAACGGACGCCAAG
>JBEKSH010000096.1:0-7502 GCA_049517235.1 Roseiarcus sp.
TGAAGCGTCCGGTCGAGCAGGGGATGGTCCGCCAGAGCTTTTCGCACGGCAGAACCAAGGCGGTCGTCGTCGAGAAGGTGAAGCGGCGCGTCTCGGGACCGGGCGAGGCGCCGCCGCGCGAGGCTGCGCCCGCCGCCTTCCGCCCGGCGGCTCCTGCGCCGGCGGCGGCTCCCCTCGCCCCCCGAGGCCCGACCAGCCATGGCGTGTCCGCCCGGGAGGGCGCAAGCCCGGCGCCTGCCGCGCCGCCGAAGACCGGCGTCGTCCTGCATACCTTGACCGAGGAACAGCGCGAGGCGCGCGCCAAGGCGCTGGTGGGCGCGCGCGCGCGCGAGGACGAAGACCGCCGCCGGCAGGAAGCCGACGCGAAACTTCGCGTCGAACGCGAAGCGCGCGAACGCGTCGAGCGCGAGGCGGCGGACGCGCGCAAACGCGAGGAAGAAACCCGCCGCGCGCAGGAAGCCGAGTTCAAGCGCAAGACCGAAGAAGAGGCGCGCCGGCGTCTGGCCGGCGGCGAGCCTTCCGCCGCGTCCGCCGTGACGATGGCGCGAAAGCCGGCGACCGCCGCCGCCGCCGCCCCGGCGGCCGCCGCGCCGTCGCCGGCCGCTCGCGCTCTGACCGCCGAAGAGGAGGACGCCAGGCGGTCGGCCCGCCGCGGCGCCGCCGTGGCTCAGCCGGCGAAGGTTGTCCTGCCGCCGCGGCCGACCCGCGGCGCCGAACAGCGCAGCCGCGGCCGATTGACGGTCGCCAGCGCGACGGCGGGCGAGGAGGAGCGCACGCGTTCGGTCGCGGCGTTCCGCCGGCGCACCCAACGTTTGAAGGGGCATGGGGTCAAGGAAACAAAAGAGAAGCTGTCGCGCGAAATCGTGCTGCCGGAGACGATCACCATCCAGGAGCTCGCCAACCGCATGTCCGAGCGCGCCGTGGACGTCATCAAGCTGCTGATGAAACAGGGCCAAATGGCGACGATCACCGACGTGATCGAGGCCGACACCGCGCAATTGATCGCCGAGGAGATGGGACATACGGTCAAGCGCGTCGCCGAATCCGACGTTGAGGAAGGCCTGTTCGGCCGAGCCGACGAAGAGGGCGCGCCGGTGCCGCGCCCGCCCATCGTCACCATCATGGGCCATGTCGACCACGGCAAGACCTCGCTGCTCGACGCGATCCGCAAGGCCAATGTGGTCGCGGGGGAAGCCGGCGGGATCACGCAGCATATCGGCGCCTATCAGGTGACGGCGCCCGGCGGCGAGAAAATCACTTTCATCGACACGCCCGGCCACGCCGCCTTCACCGCGATGCGCGCGCGCGGCGCGAAAGTGACCGACATCGTGGTGCTGGTGGTCGCCGCCGACGACGGCGTCATGCCGCAAACCATCGAGGCGATCCGCCACGCCAAGGCGGCCAAGGCGCCGATCATCGTGGCGATCAACAAGATCGACAAACCGGAAGCCAATCCGGATCGCGTCGCGCAGGAGCTTCTGCAACATGACGTCCAGGTCGAGGCCTTCGGCGGCGATACGCTGGCGGTGCAGGTCTCCGCAACAAAACACACCAACCTCGACAAGTTGCTCGAGGCGATCGCGCTGCAGGCCGAATTGCTGGATCTGACCGCCGATCCTCACCGCAGCGCGGAAGGCACGGTCGTCGAAGCGCGGCTCGATCGCGGCCGCGGCCCCGTCGCCACCGTGCTGGTGCAACGCGGCACATTGCGGGTCGGCGAACTGGTGGTGGCCGGGTCGCAATGGGGCCGCGTGCGCGCGCTGATCGACGACGCGGGCGCCAATGTCGAATCCGCCTTGCCCTCGACCCCGGTCGAAGTGCTCGGCTTTTCCGGCGCGCCGGAAGCGGGCGACCGGTTCGCGGTGGTCGAAAGCGAGGCGCGGGCGCGCGAAATCGCCGAATATCGCGATCGCCAGAAGCGCGAGAAGCTCGCGGCGCGCGGCGGCGTCGTCAGAACGTCGCTCGCCGACATGATGAGCCAGCTGAAGACGGCGGGCCGCAAGGAAATGCCAATCGTCGTCAAGGGCGACGTTCAGGGCTCCGTCGAGGCTATCGTCGCGGCGCTTGACGGCCTCGGTACGGAGGAGGTCGGCGCGCGCGTGGTTCATTCGGGCGTTGGCGGCGTCACCGAGTCCGACGTGACTCTCGCCGAAGCGTCGAAGGCGGTGATCATCGGCTTCAACGTGCGCGCGCACAAGGAGGCGCGCGACCTGGCGGAGCGGCAGGGCATCGAGATTCGCTATTACAACATCATCTACAATCTGGTGGACGATGTGAAGGCGGCGATGTCGGGAATGCTCGCGCCGACCTTGCGCGAAGAAATGCTCGGCAATGCGGTGATCCTCGAAGTCTTCTCGATTTCCAAGGTCGGCCACGTCGCGGGTTGCCGCGTCACCGACGGGACGGTCCAGCGCGGTGCCCATGTGCGCCTGATCCGCGACAATGTCGTGGTTCACGAGGGCAAGCTGTCGACGCTCAAGCGCTTCAAGGATGAAGTCAGGGAAGTGCAATCGGGCCAGGAATGCGGCATGGCGTTCGAGAACTATCAGGACATGCGCGTCGGCGACGTCATCGAATGCTACAATGTCGAAGAGGTGCGGCGCACGCTCTGACGCCGATTTTGTTTACAGGACCAGGTTCGGAACATGACCACGAGCGTTACGAGGGCCGCGGAGGGCTTTGATCGCCGCGCCTTCACGGTGCAGGAAGTCCTGCGCATGCAAGAGGCCGGCATCATTTCGGAAGATGAGAATTTCGAACTGATCGAAGGCGAAATCGTTCCGATGCAGGCCAAGACGCATGTTCACGAGTTGATCAAGTCGGCCCTCAATTTGGGCCTCGCTCGCGCATTGCCGGACAATCTTTGGCTCGGCGTCGAAAGCACGATGTATCTGTCGAGGAACACCTTCGTCGAACCGGACCTCGTCGTTTATCCCCGAGGGATCAAGCTTGAAGACGTCAAGGGGACCGACATCCTGCTCGCTATCGAGGTCGCGTTGACAAGTCTCTCCTATGATCGCGGCCTCAAGGCGCAGATATATTCGCGCTACGGCGTGCGCGAACTCTGGGTGATCGACGCGAGCCGTCGGCGCACGCATATCCACACCGGACCCCGCGACGGCGTCTGGGAAAGCATTGTCGAGCGCGGTCCGGAGGACCCCTTGAGCTGCGCCACGATCCCCGGCTTCTCGCTGAAGCTCGGGCCGATTTAGCCACCGGCGGCCGCCCGCGGTCGAGGCGGCGCGAGGAATTCGCGCGCCGCGCCGGCCGCTCCGCCGCTCCACCAGCAACCCGTTCAGGCCATCGTCGTTTATGCCCCGTCCACACCAGAAGAATGCCGGACCGTCGCAGCGCCTGCTGCGGGTCGGCGAGTTGATCCGCCACGCCGCGGCCGATATTTTGGCGCGCGGCGATATCGACGATCCCGCGCTCGCCAGGCAGGTGGTGACGATTCCCTCGGTCAGGATGTCGCCAGATCTGAAACTGGCGACGCTCGCCGTCATGCCGCTGGGCGGCAAGGACGCCGACAAGACGATCGCTGCGCTCGATCGCCACAAGAAGGCGTTGCGCGCCGAGATCGCGCATCGGATCAACCTGAAATTCGCGCCCGACTTGCGCTTCGTCGTCGACGAGAGTTTCGACGCGAGCGCCAGGATCGACGCCTTGCTGAAGTCGCCCGAGGTCGCCCGCGACCTCAAGCAGCCGGACGAGCGGGGTGAAGATTGAGCTTGCCCGAAAACCAGCAAGAACCGGCTGCAGGTCCCGCGAGGCAGCCGAAACAGCAGCGCCGGTCGACCCGCGTCGCGGTCGACGGCTGGGTTTGCCTCGACAAGCCCGTCGGCCTCACTTCGACGCAGGCGGTCGCCCTGCTCAAATATCTGTTCAACGCGAAGAAAGCCGGCCATGCCGGCACCCTCGATCCGCTCGCCTCGGGCGTGCTGCCAGTCGGGTTCGGCGAAGCGACCAAGACGGTCCCGATCGTGCAGGACGGCGTCAAGGTCTATCGCTTCGCCGTCAAATGGGGCGAGGAGACCGACACCGACGACGCGGAGGGGCGCGTCGTCGCGACGTCCGACCGGCATCCCGACGCCGAGACGATCCGCGCGCAATTGCCGCGATTCATCGGCGTGATCAGCCAGGTTCCGCCCGCCTACTCCGCGATCAAGGTCGCCGGCGAGCGCGCTTACGACCTCGCCCGCGATGGCGTGGACGTCGTCATGGCGCCGCGCGAAATCGTCGTCCACCGGCTCGACCTCGTCTCCAGCGAACCGGGCATGGCGGTTTTCGAGGCCGAATGCGGCAAGGGGACTTACGTTCGCGCGATCGCCCGCGACCTCGGCAGGCTGCTGGGCTGCTATGGCCATGTCGCCTCGCTGCGCCGCACGCGCGTCGGGCCGTTCCTGAGCGAGGGGGCGGTCACGCTCGACGACCTGCGCAAGGCGCCCGACCTTGCGCGGGTGATGCGGCCGGTTGAGGCGGGTCTGGCCGAGTTGCCTTGCGTCGCGCTGGATCGCGACGGCGCCGCCGCGCTGCGGCGCGGACAGAAACTGCTGCTGCGCGGCGCGCGCGCCCCCTCCGAAGGCCCCGCCTACGCCGCGTGTTTTGGCGCGCCGGTGGCGTTTGGCGTCGTCGAGGCCGGCTATTTCGTTTCGACGAGGGTGTTCAACCTGCCGGGTTGAGGAGGGGGCCGTGAAGGCCTGACGAAGATTGGGGATCAATACGCCTTTGAGGGCTTTCGTTGTCATGCAGCGATTGTGGCGCCATCATACCTGGGCTTCCCAAGGATTGACCAAGCGCACATCGCAATCCATGAAATCCTTGATATTTCTTGTAGCCAGAACGGCGTTTCGCGAACGCGCGATAGCGGCGATCTGCGCATCGAATGGCGCCATCGGTCGGCCCAAGCCTCGCCTTTGCGCAGCGAGAGCCGCGTATTGCTCAGCCGAGGCGCTGTCGAAGGGCAATATGCGGCCGGCAAAATCCTCCGCGAACATTTGCTTGACCGCTCCCGCCAGCAAAGTGCGGCGACGACCCTCCGGCAGGAGCGCCACACCGAAAAGGATTTCAGCCTGCGCAACGGTCGTCGTAACGAACTCGCCGGAGTCCGTCGCGAGAATCCAACGCACAAACGTCCGGTTCCGTTGCGCGCGCATCATCTCGGAGAGCACATTCGTGTCGAGAATAATCATTCGCTAAAATCGGGCGGATCGCGACCCGGACCGCGAACGATCTCCGGCAAATCGACGCCGCCAAGCGCGGCGAAGCGGTCATGAATAGTTTCGGCCAGATGCTGTTTCGGTCGCCGAGGCTGGGAGAGGACGGAACGCAGGATGACCCGCGCCTCCTCCTCCATCGAGCGGCCATGATGAGCTGCGCGGATGCGCAGTTCCGCCTTCAGCGAGTCTTCGAGATTGCGAATTGTGAGGCTCGCCAAGATTTGGCCCTCCATTTCACAAACAAGATAGTCAAGGATTCAATGATTGCAATGCTATCTTTGAGATCGCAGCGACGCAAATCCCGCTCTGTCCGCACAATTGTCTGGCGCTGCGGCGCTATTCCTGTATAAGCCGCCAGCTTGGGCGTCCGCGCCCTCGCCCGACCTGACCGACCTGGACGACATCCCGGCTCGGCCAACCCTAAAGAGAAGCGCCCTCACACATAGGCGCCTTCTCGCAACAAAAGGACCAAACCGATGTCGATCAGCGTTGAGCGCAAAGCCGCGCTCGTGAAGGAATATGCCTTGAAGGCCGGCGACACGGGTTCGCCTGAAGTGCAGGTGGCGATCCTCACGGAGCGCATCGCCAATCTGACCAGTCACTTCAAAACTCACGTCAAGGACAATCATTCGCGACGGGGCCTCCTGAAAATGGTGTCCCAGCGCCGCTCGTTGCTCGATTATGTGAAGAAGGATGACGAAGCCCGCTACAAGTCGCTCATCGAGCGCCTCGGGATTCGCCGCTGATCCAGGCCGAGGGCCTGGTTGCCGAACGCCGACGGCGGCATGGGGCCGCTGTCGCGATTTAAGGGATGTGAAAGCTGCGCGTCATGGCAGGATCGCCAGACGCTGGCCGCCCGCCGGGCCGCGGGTCGAGGCCAGCCTCTCGCCGTCTTGCCGATGACCGACCTCATGGCGACACCAGATGATGGCAAGACCACTTGGCCGAGAAGCTTTCACCATCTTTGGAAAGATGATGAGAGATGTTCGATATTCAACGTGAAGAACTCAATTGGTGCGGCCGCGACCTCGTATTGGAGACCGGACGCATCGCGCGCCAGGCCGACGGCGCGGTGTTTGCGAGCTGGGGCGAGACCACCGTTCTGGCGACGGTCGTCTCACTGAAGACGGCCAAACCGGGGGTCGATTTCTTCCCCCTGACCGTGAACTACCAGGAAAAGGCGTTCGCGGCCGGCCGCATCCCCGGCGGCTTCCTCAAGCGCGAGGGACGGCCCTCCGACAAGGAGACGCTCACTTCCCGCCTGATCGACCGTCCTATTCGCCCGCTGTTTCCCGACGGCTTCCGTTGCGAGACACAGGTCGTCGTCACGGTTCTGAGCCACGATCTGGAGACCGACCCCGACATTCTGGCGTTGGTCGCCGCTTCGGCCGCCCTGACCCTGTCGGGCATACCGTTCATGGGTCCGATCGGCGCTGCGCGGGTCGGCTACATCAAGGGCGAAATCAAGGTCAATCCGACGATCGACGAGTTGAAGGATTCCGAGCTCGATCTGGTCGTCGCCGGCACCAGCGAAGCGGTGTTGATGGTCGAGTCGGAGGCCAGGGAGCTTTCCGAAGAGCTTATGCTGGGCGCCGTGATGGCCGGCCACCAGGCCTTCCAGCCGGTCATCGAGGCGATCATCCGGCTGGCCGAGCGCGCCGCCAAGGAGCCGCGCGAGCTGACTCTCGCCGACAAGTCGGCCGTCGAAAAGGCGGTGCTCGACATCGCCGGGGCGGATCTGCGCGCCGCCTATGCGATCACCAACAAGCAGCAGCGCTACAGCGCCGTCGACGCCGCCAAGGCGAAGGCGCTGACCGCGCTTGCGCCCGAAGGCGGCGAGGCGAAGTTCCCCAAAGAGCTGGTCGCCGAGGCCTTGCACGACGCGCAGGCCAAGGTCGTGCGCTGGAACATTCTCGACGACAAGCGCCGCATCGACGGCCGCGACCTGACGACGGTTCGCCCCATTCTGGCGCAGGTCGGCGTCCTGCCGCGCACGCATGGCTCGGCCTTGTTCACGCGCGGCGAAACCCAGGCGCTGGTCGTGGCGACCTTGGGCACCGGCGAGGACGAGCAATTCATCGACAGCCTGGAGGGGACCTATAAGGAGCGCTTCATGCTCCATTACAACTTCCCCCCCTATTCGGTCGGCGAGACCGGCCGCATGGGCGCGCCGGGCCGCCGCGAAATCGGCCATGGCAAGCTCGCCTGGCGCGCGATCCATCCGATGCTGCCGACGGCGGCGGAATTCCCCTACACCATCCGCGTCGTCTCGGAGATCACCGAATC
>JBEKSH010000097.1:0-7417 GCA_049517235.1 Roseiarcus sp.
CGCCGATCGAAGAACATCAGCGTGCATGTGGTGATCGGCGAAACCGAAAAGGAAGGGCCGGCAACGCCTCGCTGGCGCTTGCCAGGGCTGACCGGCCTGCCGGTCGGCGCCCTCTCGGCCGCAGCTTCCGTCGCGCTCGCCACGGCGCTCGGCTATGGCCTCGACGTCTGGCTGCATCTGCCGAATCTGTCGATGATATTCCTCACGGCGGTTCTGTTCTGCGCGGTGCAATTCGGCCTGCGTTCGGCGGTGCTCGCCGCGATCCTCTCGTTCTTCGCCTATGATTTCTTCTTCATTCAGCCGCGCTACGAGATTTCGATCGCCGAGCCGCAGGAATTCTTCGCGCTGCTGATCTTTCTGTTCGTGGCGATTCTCACCGGCCTGCTCGCCGGCCGCGCGCGCGACCAGTCGCGCAGCGTTCGCGACAACGCCCGGACAACCCAATCGCTCTATGAATTGTCGCGCAAATTGTCGGGCGCCGCCGCCATCGACGACATCCTGCTGGCGGCGACCATCTATATGCACAAGACGCTTGGCGCGCGCTGCGTCGCGATGCTGCTGCCGGAGGACGGCGAGCTGAACCTGGCCGTCGCATGGCCGCCGATCGATCAACTCGATGCTGGCGAAACGGGCGCCGCGCGCTGGGCCTTCGACAAGGCGGAGCCCGCCGGCTGGCGAACCGGCACGCTGCCCAACGTGCGCTTCCAGTTCCGGCCGCTCCTCACCACGCGCGGCGTCTGCGGCGTCTGCGGCATCGAGCCGGCGGACCCGTCGGCGGTCATCTCCCCCGAACACGAGCGCGCGCTCAATCTCATCCTCGAACAGACCGCCATCGCGATCGACCGCTCGCTGCTCGTCAAGGAGTCGGTCAAGACGGCGGCGCTGGAAGAGAACGAAAAGCTGCGCACGACGCTGCTTTCCTCGCTTTCGCATGATCTTCGGACGCCGCTCGCCTCGATCACCGGCGCCGTCACGACTTTAAGGCAATTCGGCGAGACGATGGCGCCGGCCAAGCGCGAGGACCTGCTCGCCTCGATCGAGGAGGAGGCGGCGCGGCTGACGCGCTTTGTCGCCAATCTTCTCGACATGTCGCGCATCGAAGCGGGCGCGCTCAAGCCCAAGCGCGACTATGTCGACGTCGCCGAGGTCGTGCGCGCTGCCGTGGAGCGCGCGCGCAAGGTTTTCCCCGATCAGAAAATCACCACGAGCCTGGCGCGCGATCTGCCGTTGATCCGCGGCGACGCCAACCTGCTCGAACAGGTGCTGTTCAACCTGTTCGACAATGCGCAGAAATATGGCGGCGGGGCGGCGGCGATCGTCCATGCGCGCCGTCTTGGCGGCAATGTCCAGCTCTCCGTCACCGACGAGGGGCCCGGCGTCAAGCCCGCCGATCTCGAACGCATCTTCGAGAAATTCTACCAGGGCGGGCGCGCGGACGGCCGCAAGGCCGGCACCGGGCTCGGCCTGTCGATCTGCCGCGGGCTGATCGAGGCGATGGGCGGCACGATCCACGCCGAAAGCCCGGCGGCGCGCCGACGCGGCACGCGCGTCGTCATCGACCTGCCGGGCGTCGAGGCGCCGGCCAATGCGCCGGCGCCGGCATGACCGCGTTGCGCGTGTTGGTGGTCGACGACGAGCCGCAAATCCTGCGCTTCCTGCGCCCGGCGCTGGAGGCCGCCGGCTATGAGGTCATTCACGCGGCCGCCGGCCGCGAGGCGCTGCGGCTGATCGCCAATTCGGCGCCCGACATCGTCGTGCTCGATCTCGGCCTGCCGGACATGGACGGCAAGGAAGTGCTGGCCGAGGCGCGAAAATTCTATTCGGCGCCGATCCTCGTGCTGTCGGCCCGGGACCGCGAAGCGGAGAAGATCGCCGCGCTCGATCTCGGCGCCGACGATTACGTCGAAAAGCCCTTCGCGATCGGCGAACTTCTGGCGCGCCTGCGCACGGCGCTGCGCCATCGCGGCGGCGGCGCGGCGCAAGCCACGCATGTGGCGGCCGACGGGCTCGCCATCGACATGGACAAGCGGCGCGTGACCAAGCACGGCGCGCCGTTGAAGCTGACGCCCAAGGAATACGACCTTCTCTGCGTCCTCGCCCGGCACGCCGGCCGGGTGCTCACCCACGGCCAGATCCTCACCTCCGTCTGGGGGCCGGCGCACAAGGACGACACCCAATATCTGCGCGTGTTCGTCGGCCAGCTCCGAGCGAAAGTAGAGGACGATCCCGCGGCGCCGACGATCATCCGCACCGAGGCGGGCATCGGCTACCGGTTCAGCGAGGAATAGGGCAGGTGTCCGCGAGGCGATGACTACAGCGCGCCTCCCGCGCTGGCGCATGACAGCCCGGCGGCGTAATTTGCCGCTATGACCGAAACCTCGCCACGTCCCGCCGCTCCGACGCGCCTCACCGCCCGCGCGCTGATCGTCGGCGAGCGCATCGACACCGCGGGGCTGGAGCGCCCCGACATGATTTCCGCGCTGCCGCTGGCGTTCCGCGTCGGAACCAGCGGCATGGTCGCGCTGTTCCGCTTCGGCGTGGCGGTGCTGGTCGGCCTGTCGCCGCTCGAGGAAGAGGACACGCTCGCCAAGCTCAAGCAGCGCAGCACGGGCGCGCGGGCGCGGGTCGACGATGAGACGGCAGTTCTCGAAATCGCGCCCGAATTCGACGACGTCGCGCCGCCGGGCGGCCCGATCCAGATGAAAGACCTTTCGCCGCAGCGCTTCCTGGTCCTCGCCGACGCCTTGGCCAAGACGGTGGCGCTCGCGCGCGACGAACGCGAAGTCAACGCCGTCTTCGACGTGATCGAGCCGTTCGCCGCCACGCTCGCCAGGAGCGGGCGCCCGCCATTCCGCCGGCGGGCGATGCTGCGCCTGATCGGCCAGGCCTTGCTCGCCCAGCACCGCGTCTCGGGCCGCGTCGCGGTCGAGGAAAAGCCCGACGTGCTGTGGGACCGACCCGACCTCGAGCGCCTCTATGCCCGCCTCGAAGACGAATATGAGCTCAAGGAGCGCGGCGAAGCCCTGAAGCGCAAGCTCGCGGTGATCGTCGAGACCGCGCACGCGCTGACCGACATCATCGACGCCGACCGCGCCACAAGGCTGGAGGCGACGATCGTCGTGCTGATCGTCGCCGAGCTGATCGTCACGCTGTATCAGATATATGCGAGCGGACGGGGACATTAGAAATGGAGTTTCGGCTCTCAATGGAGGCGGCTTTAAAGCCGGATGATAACGAGCGACGTCAACCGCGGCGTATCCGAATCCCCTAACCGCCGACGCGTGCGCTATTGACCATTCTCGGTCGCGAAAACAACATGGCTCCCTGGCGGGAGGATGGGCGAATGACTCGCGGTTCGGAATCCTTGGCGCGGTCGCCGCTGTTCGCCTCGGTTGGCGCGCAGGAGATAAGCGCTCTCGACACCCGCTGCGTTTGGCGCAAGGTCAGCGCGGGCGAGTGGGTGATCGATGATCGCTCCGAGGGCACGGATATCTTCTTCGTGTTGAGCGGGCACGCCCGGGTCGTCATGGGGACATCGGGCCGAGAAATCATCCTGCACGACATTCGCGACGGCGAATATTTCGGCGAGCTCTCGGCGATCGACGGGAGACCGCGGTCGGCCGGCATTCTCGCAATCACCGATACGGTTGTCGCGCGCATGTCCGCCGCGGTGTTTCGCGAGGTGATCCACCGCTATCCGAGCGTCTGCGACAAAATTCTCGTGAAGCTCGTGGCGGTAATCCGCGCGCTCGACGATCGCGCGAGCGAACATGCGAATTTCGACGTGCGTGAACGGCTTTGCGCGGAACTGTTGCGGCTCGCTCGCACGACAGCCGATGGCCGCGTCATCGTTTCGCCGCCGCCGACGCACGCCGAACTCGCCGCGCGCATCAGCACGGGACGCGAAGCCGTGACAAAACTGCTGAACGCGCTTGAACGCGAGGGTGCGATTTCCCGCGCGCGCGGCGCCATCGCCCTGACGAACGCGGAACGCTTACGCAGGATCGTCGCTGAAGCGGGATAAGGTCGAATTCATCCTCGCGTTCGTCGAATCGAACGACGACGTCGCCGCGGCGGACTGCGTGAAAATTGCGGGGCGCGCCATCGGCGCCTCCCGAGGCGTCGCAGCAACTGAAAGCTGACGCTCGCGCGCTCCCTTCTTGCGCAGGGTTGGCGGGACGCTTCGGCGCTCTACGCCGAGCGCTCTTCTGTCAATGCGCCGGAGGCGTTCAATCGCTGTTTCATCACTTCATAGACGGGGTATTCTGTCTGATCGACGACCCACAAAGCTTTGACGCCGACGCTGCTCAATCCCAAGACGAGGCCCGCGATTCCCAGCAGCATGGTGCTGAGGGCGACCGTCTTGATGTCTTTGCGGAAGGTTCGGCTGTCCCAATCATGCCCCACGACGCGAGCCTGGACGCCGCTATCGTGAGCGAAGTCCACGCGCTCCGCGATGAGTTGAGCCGCCGGATTGGCTGCCTGCAACTGTTGACTAGGAGTGGCATAGGCGGCCTGGTCGCTGGGAGAGAACGCCCGGGCGCCGATGGAGCCGAAAGAAACGAAAAGGACCGTGGTCCCGAGCAGAAGCAACTTGCACATCAGAGCTTCTCCTTCAGTTGGTATTCGCTCCGGCGTCGCATTTCGGTTCGAGGGGCTTGCTCCGTATCGCAACGACCGGCGCCATCGCTTATTCATAGACCCACGCCGGCTCGAAGGATGTGGCGTTTCCCACATGTCGCGTCGGCGCCGCCCCGTCATGCGATCCAGCCGATCATTACGCGAGCGGGAGAGGGCGTTGATCGTCGTGGCGAGGCGCGCTTCCTCCTTTGCGGGGAGAGCGCCAGATGTCGCGCCTTGGTTCAATATGCGATGATCGGCGAGTGGCCCAGCCATCGCCGGTCGTCCAATCGCTTTGATGATCCATCTCGTCGCGCCGCATTGCGCCGACCCCGCTGCGGCTCAGCGCACGACCTTGAAGCCGAACAGGCCGGAGCCGCCGCGCTGCATGAGCCGGAACCAGATCGTCAGCAATTGCTCCATGCCGCGCGCGCCGGCGATGTCGCCGAGATCGACCACCGAGCGCCACCCAAAGTCGCGCTTGAGGATCGTCGTCACGCTCCCCTTGGCGGCCTCGTCGTTGCCGGCGATGAACATATCAATATCACCGCCCCCCACCACGGCGGGATTGACGCCGACGGCGATATTGGACGTGCTCAGCGTCTTGACGACCTTGGCCTGGGGATAGGCCTTCTGGATTTCCTCGCCGACCGAAGTGGTGTTGCTGAGCGAGGGGATCAGCGTCAGTGAGCCCGTCGAAAAATCGAGCGGATTGCAAACGTCGATCAGCACCTTGTCGCCAATCGCCGCCTCGCCGGCAAGCCGCAGCGCTTCGAGCGCCACGCCGCCGCCGACGGCGAGGATCAGCGTTTCGCCATGGTTCGCCGCCTCAGCGAAAGTTGCGACCTTGACGCCGGTCTTGGCCGACCATTCGCGCAGGGTCTGGGCCCGATCGCGCGGCTTGTCCAGTTCGGCGTCGTTGACGACCCGCGCGCCGAGCCGCACATCGTGGCCCTTGGCGGCGAGCGCGGCGGCCAATGTCTGCCCGACGGCGCCCGCGCCGATGATTCCGATCTTCATTTTGAGTGCCTCCCGTGATAGAGACAGACAGGTTCGTCTCTCATCGCGAGAATACAGACAGGTCTGTCTATGTCAAATCAAATTGCCGCGCCGCGCGAGCGAATCCTGTCGGTCGCCGGGCCGTTGTTTCGCAAGGAAGGCTTTCGCGCGATCGGCGTCGACCGGGTGATCGCCGAGGCCAATGTCGCCAAGGCGACGTTCTACCGGCATTTCCCGTCCAAGGACGACCTGATCGTCGCCTTCCTGCAAAACGCCGACCGGTTTTTGGACGATTGGATGGACGCGGCGACGGCGGGCGCCGCCGATCCGATCGAGGCGCTGTTCGAGGCGACGGCGGCGATGGCGCGCCGGCCGGAATGTTTCGGCTGCACGTTCCAGGGGGTCTCCGCGGAATTCACCGACGTCAATCATCCCGGCCACGCCTACGCCAAGGCCTACAAACAGCGCGTGCTCGCCCGGCTCGAGCAAATGGCCGATGAGGCCAAGGCGGCGCGGCCGCGCGTCCTCGCCGAACAGCTCTATCTGCTGCTCGAAGGCGCCTGGGCCTCGGTGCGCATCTACGGCCGCGAGGCGCCTCTGGCGCATCTGGTCGAGGCGGCGCGCGCGCTGACGGCGGCGGGCGCTCTTCCCCGCTCCGCGATTCTCGGTTAGGAGAGGGCAGTTTTGCGGCGAACGCCGCGTAGTGGTTGGCGTTAGTGGAATTGATGGCGCCCGCGTCCTTCTCCCCTTGCGGGAGAAGGTGGCCCGACGAAGTCGGGTCGGATGAGGGGTGGTCGAGCGTAGCGAGACGGCTTCGGACGACGAGGTTCCAAGCCGCCGAGCTTTTGCTCGACTACCCCTCATCCGTCATGCTTCGCATGACACCTTCCCCCGCAAGGGGGGAAGGGGCGCCCTTTCAATTTCGCTGACGCAGGCCGCCATCGCTGCCGTTCGCTTAATGTGAGGACGCTCCGCAGCGCTTGGCGCCTGCGCGGCGGCCTTTTTTTGCGCGCCGAACAGCTCGCCTTTCAACCTTGTCCGCTCCTCGCGGCGGCAAGCGCGGGGACCCATGCCGAAGCGGACAGACATCTCGACGATCCTCATCATCGGCGCCGGCCCGATCATCATCGGGCAAGCCTGCGAATTCGACTATTCGGGAACGCAGGCCTGCAAGGCGTTGCGCGCCGAGGGCTATCGCATCGTCCTGATCAATTCCAATCCCGCCACCATCATGACCGACCCGGAGATGGCGGACCGCACCTATATCGAGCCGATCACGCCCGAAATCGTCGCCAAGATCATCGCCAAGGAGCGCTACGCGGCTCCCGGCGGCTTTGCGCTGCTGCCGACGATGGGCGGCCAGACCGCCCTCAACTGCGCGCTGTCGCTGAGGAAAATGGGCGTGCTCGACGAATATCACGTCGAGATGATCGGCGCGTCGGCCGCCTCCATCGACAAAGCCGAGGATCGGCAATTGTTTCGCGAGGCGATGACGAGGATCGGCCTGGCGACCCCCCGTTCGCATCAGGTCAAGACCTTGGCGCGGGCCCTCGCCGCCCTCGACGACATCGGCCTGCCCGCGATCATCCGCCCCTCCTTCACCATGGGCGGCACGGGCGGGGGCGTCGCCTATAACAAGGGGGAGTTCATCGAGATCGTCGAGCGCGGCATCGACGCCTCGCCGACCAGCGAAGTGCTGATCTAAGAGAGCGTGCTCGGCTGGAAGGAATTCGAGATGGAGGTCGTTCGCGACAAGGAGGACAATTGCATCATCGTCTGCTAGATCGAGAACATCGAT
>JBEKSH010000098.1:0-7417 GCA_049517235.1 Roseiarcus sp.
CTTCCGGCGGCGCCGCGGCGGGGGTCGCGGCCGGGCTGGCGCCAGCGGCGATCGGCGCCGACGGTGGCGGCTCCGTCCGCCGGCCGGCTTGCCACACCGGCCTCGTCGGCTGGAAGCCGTCGGCAGGCCACATTCCTCGCATCGACGGATTCCCCGCGATTCTGACCGATTTCGAAACGGTTGGGACGCTGACCGCTGCGTGGACGACGCGTTGCTGCTCGATGCCGCGATGGCCGGCCCGGACGCGCGCGACCGCCGTTCGCTCTATGCCGCCGCGCCGCCTTGGCCGGAGGGTAGGCTACGCATACTCTACATCCCGGAGTTCGGGAACGGTCCGGTCGATCCCGAAGTGGCGGCGGCGACGGTGGGCGTGGCGGCCGCGTTCGCGGGGGAGGGTTATTCGGTTCGGCAGGAAGACGTCTTCTTCGACCTCAACGACGCGGCGCGCATTTGGCACGTCATCTCGCGCGCCGGGGTTGCATGGCTCACGGCGCGGGACGACGGGCGGCTCGGCGCGTTGGCCGGCGCCTCTGTCCGCGCGATGGCCGCCGACGGGGAAAAGCTCACCGGCGCGGACTACATCGACGCGCTCGAGCGGGTCGCCGCTCTCCGCCGTCGCTGCGCCGAGCTGTTCGCTCGCGTGGACCTGGTGCTCACCCCCACCGCCGCCGCCTTGCCCTGGCCGGCCGAGACGCCCTATCCCGACCGAATCGCGGATCGGCCGGCGGGGCCCCGCGACCACGCTGTGTTCACTGGCTGGGTGAACATCGCCGGCATTCCCGCGATCAGCCTGCCGGTCGCGGTCTCGACATCGGGGCTGCCGATCGGGGTGCAGTTCTGCGCCGGCTTCGGCGCTGACGCGGACCTGCTCGCTTTCGCCCGCGCTTTCGCGCGGCGCCATCCCGCGCCCGCGCTCCCCATTTTGGAATAACAATGATGAACGCTCGCGCCCCCGGTCGACACTTTCTGCAGATCCCTGGTCCGACCAACGTCCCCGACCGCGTGCTGCACGCGATCGCCGAACCGACCATCGACCACCGCGGTCCAGGCTTCGCCGAGTTGGGACGCGCCGTGCTTACCGGCGTCCGGCGCGTCATGGGCGCCACAGGTCCCGTCGTTATCTATCCCGCCTCCGGCACCGGCGCGTGGGAGGCGGCGCTGGTCAACACACTCTCGCCGGGCGACGCCGTGCTAATGGTCCGCACAGGCTGGTTTGCGACGCTGTGGCGCGAGATGGCGACAAGGCTCGGCCTTGCTCCGATCATGCAGGAGACCGACTGGCGCCGCGGCGCCGACCCGGCGGCCATCGAAGCGACGTTGCGGCAGGACGGCGCCCACAGCATCCGCGCGGTGTGCGTCGTGCACAACGAGACCTCGACCGGCTGCGTAAGTCCGATCGCAGCAGTGCGGGCGGCGATCGACGCCGCAAGACATCCAGCGCTGCTGATGGTGGACACGATCTCTTCGCTCGGCTCGATCGACTACCGCCACGAGGAATGGGGCGTCGACGTCACGGTGGCGGGGAGCCAGAAGGGCCTGATGCTGCCGCCGGGCCTGTCATTCAACGCCGTCAGCGCGCGCGCGCTCGCCGCCGCGGAGACGGCGCGGCTGCCGCGCAGCTACTGGGACTGGCGGCCGATGCTTGAGGCGAACGCGACCTTCTATTTCCCCTACACGCCGGCGACCAACATGTTGCGCGGATTGCAGGAGGCGCTGGCGATGCTCGATGAGGAGGGCTTGCCCAACGTGTTCGCCCGCCACGCGCGGCACGGCGCGGCGACGCGCGCGGCGGTGCAAGTCTGGGGACAAGCGCGGGGAATCGAGCTGCAATGCTTGGAGCCGAGCCATTACTCCGGCTCGCTCACCGCGGTCCGATTGCCCGAAGGCCACAGCGCCGATGCGCTGCGCGCGCTGATCCTGCGGCGCTTCAACATGAGCCTCGGCAACGGCCTTGGCATCCTCAAGGACCGCGTGTTGCGCATCGGCCATCTCGGCGACTTCAACGACCTGTCGTTGATCGGCGCGCTCGCGGGGGTGGAGATGGCGCTGCGACTGGCCGGCGTCCCCCATGCGGAAGGTGGGGTCGCGGCGGCAATGGCTTGCTGGCCGAGACGGGCGCGAATGCGCCTTGACAGCGGCGGCGCGCGACATGTGTCGTGGAGCCGTCGAGTTTTGCAGCGCTGAAGTCGTCGGCCTGCGCCTTGTGCCCTTGGGCCGGTCGCGGCGTCGGGATCGAGAGCCGGCCGTACGGCGACCACCGCCGCCTATGAGCGCATTGCGCGGCAAGCCCTTGCGATGCGATTGGACGCCTCTTGTTGATTGACCGGATAACAGATGCACAATGGAGTTACGCAGAGGAACGGGTGAATGCGTGGTTCGTACGCGGGGTTTGAGCGCCGGCTGCGCGATGAAAGCGTCGGGGAAGTCCGGTTCGACGCCTTCGCGCGCGGTCGCTATGCGACAGATGCGTCGGCCTATCAGATAATGCCGTTAGGCGTCGTCATTCCGAGATCGATAGAGCAAGCGACGCGCGCTCTGACTATTGCCCGATCCGAGAAAGTCCCGGTCCTGCCCCGCGGCGGCGGGACCTCGCAAAGCGGGCAGACGGTCAACGAGGCGCTGGTCGTCGATTGTTCCAAACACCTCAACAATATCCTGTCGCTCGATACTGAAGCGCGGCGCTGCAGGGTCGAGCCCGGCGTTGTGCTCGATGAACTCAATCGGCGATTGAAGCCGCATGGCCTATGGTTTCCAGTGGACGTCTCCACCGCCTCCCGCGCGACGATTGGCGGCATGGCCGGCAACAACTCATGTGGGGGTCGATCGCTTCGATACGGCACGACACGCGACAACGTGCTGTCCATCGACGCCGATCTCGCCGACGGTTCGGCGACGCATTTTGGTCTCGTGCAGGGCGACCTGTCCGACCTCGCTCCGAACGACTCGCGTCGGACGCTGTTCAACGATCTTCTGAAGATTGGAGCGCGCGAGGCCGACGAAGTGGCCGCGCGGTTTCCGGCCGTCCAACGACGTGTCGGCGGATATAATCTCGACGCCCTCACAGCGCCCGGCAGGCAGTCTGACGGACGGGTCAATCTCGCGCATCTTCTGGTTGGATCGGAGGGAACCCTCGCATTTTCGACAGCGATCGAACTGAAGCTTTCGCCTCTGCTGGGGCGCCGCGCCGTCAGCGTCTGTCACTTCGGCTCGTTCTTTGAGGCGATGAACGCGGCGCAGCATATCGTCGCGCTGAGGCCAATCGCCGTCGAACTCGTCGATCGAACCATGATCGGGCTCGCGGCCGAAATTCCGATTTTCAAGCCGACGCTTGCTGCGTTTCTACGGGGCGATCCGGAGGCCGTGCTCGTCGTCGAATTCGCCGAAAGCGACGAAGAGAACCGCAAGCGACTCTTGCGTCTCACGCAGTTGATTGGCGATCTTGGATTCGGATGGGATCGCGACGGAAAGAAATGGGGCGGCGTGGTCGATGTGCTCGATCCCGCCTTGCAAACCGCGATCGCCGACCTGCGCGCGGCGGGCTTGAACATCATGATGTCCATGAAGGACGAGCGCAAGCCGGTCTCTTTTGTCGAGGACTGCGCGGTGCCGCTTCAGCATCTGGCCGAATACACCGCGAAGCTGACGGAGGTCTTCGAAAAGCACGGGACCCGCGGCACATGGTATGCTCACGCTTCCGAGGGATGCCTGCATGTCCGGCCCGTTCTCAATCTGAAGCTCGACAAGGATGTGAAGGCCATGCGCGCGATCGCCGAGGAGGCGTTCGCGCTGGTCCGCGCCTACAAGGGTTCACACTCCGGCGAGCATGGGGACGGCATTGTGCGGTCCGAATTTCATGAGAGCATGTTCGGATCGCGTCTTGTGCGAGCTTTCGAGGAGGTCAAGGACCGCTTCGATCCGAACGGCTTGTACAATCCGGGGAAAATCGTCCGCGCGCCGCGATTCGACGATCGTGAAAAGTTCCGGTTCGGGCCGAATTATCGCATCGCCGCCTTCACGCCGGCGCTGGATTGGTCCGCCTATCCCGGTCCGGCTGGCGGCTTCTCGGGCGCTGTCGAGATGTGCAACAACAATGGCGAATGTCGAAAGCTCGCTGGCGGCGTGATGTGCCCATCCTACAGGGCGACCCGCGATGAGCGCGACGTAACGCGGGGCCGGGCCAACAGCCTGCGCCTCGCGCTTTCCGGCCAGCTCGGCGCCGACGCGCTGGCGTCCGACGATATGGCCGAAGCTCTGAAACTTTGCGTTTCCTGCAAGGCGTGCAGGCGCGAATGCCCCACGGGCGTCGATATGGCGCGCATGAAAATCGAGGTTCTGGCGGCGCGCGCCCGCAAGCGCGGGCTTGGCGTCCGCGATCGGCTGATCGCCTATCTGCCGCGATATGTTCGTTTGGCGTCTCGTCTGCACGCACTGCTGAATCTGCGCGATCGAATTGGCTTGCTCGCGACGTTGTCCGAAAGAGTTCTCGGGCTTGCTGCGAAGCGACAATTGCCCGCATGGCGCTGGGATCGCTTCGCCCTGACCGGGGAAAGCCATGGTCCTGAAAATGGCCCGGAAGTCGTGCTGTTCGTCGATACGTTCAATGGGACCTTTGAGCGCGAAAAGGTCGACGCCGCGTTGCGCGTTCTTGTCGCCGCGGGTTATCGGGTTCATGTCCCAAAAGCCGTCGATGGCGTCAGCCGGCCCATCTGTTGCGGACGCACCTTTCTCGCGGCGGGGCTGGTCGAGGAGGCGCGCTTTGAGGCCTCGCGATCGCTCGCCGCGTTGTTATCCTTCGCGGAGCGCAATGTTCCCATAGTGGGCCTCGAGCCCAGCTGCCTTTTGACCTTTCGCGACGAGATGACGGCGATGCGACTGGGCGATAGCGCGAACAAGGTCGCCTCATGCGCCATGCTCTTCGAGGAATTTGCGGCGCGCGAAATGGACGCTGGACGCTTCAATCTCTCACTTGCGCCAATCGCTGCGAAGGCCCTCGTGCATGGCCATTGCCATCAGAAGAGTTTTGGCGCTATGGGCGCCACAGAAAGGGTTCTTCGCCTCATCCCTGGGCTTGAAGTGCAAGGGATCGAGTCCAGTTGCTGCGGCATGGCCGGCGCTTTTGGTTACCAGTCGGAAACCTATGATATTTCCCTGGCGATGGGCGAGTTGTCGCTGTTTCCCAGCGTGCGTGAGGCGCGGGAGGACACGCTGATCGTCGCCGACGGTTTTTCATGTCGTCATCAAATTCGCGAGGGGACGAAACGTGTTGCAACCCACGTCGCGGAGGTGCTCGACCGCGCCCTGGAGCCAAACACGCGCCAACGCGAAGCGTGATTTCCGATTGAGACCTGCGTGAAGTTTGGGAACCCCTGCGCGCGCTTTGTCCAGTCTTCAAGGTGGCTCGCCAGGCCAAGCCATGCGGCGCCCTCGGCGGCCAATCGCGCCATAGGTGACACGCTATCGTCGCTCTGGCTCGCCGATTGGCCGTCGTCATGCATCACGTCCATACGTGTTGAGGAAGCGAGCCGAGGGGCCGTTGCCGCGCTATCCCGCTTGGGCGATGTTCACCCTGATCGCTTCGTTGACCCCGGCGCTCTTTTCCATGTGGGGGATATGCCCGGCGCCGGCGAGTCGGGTCACCCGGACAGAAGCGGGCAGCCCCTCGGAATGGCTGGGCGGAATGATGCGGTCCTCTTCGCCGACGATGATTGCGATCGGCATCGCCGCGCTGGCGAGTTCGTCCTTCAGGATCGTCTTCTGCACCCCGCCGCCGAAATTGGCCTCGGCGATCAGCCGCAGCGCCGCCTGCGACCCGTCGAGACGTTTGTATTTGAGCACGTCCTCGACCATGTCGGCGCTGATCAGGCTGGGGTCGACGACGAGATCCTGCAACACCGCCTTGAGCTTGCGCGCGCGGGTTTCCGCGATGAAGCCTTCGATGAAGCCCATATTGATTTCGGGCCCGAGCCCCGCCGGCGCGATCAGGCTGGCGCTCGCCACGCGATGGGGCTGCGTCACCGCCAAATGCGCCGAAATCGCGCCGCCCAGCGAATGGCCGACGAGGTGAACCTTCTCGAGGCCAAGCGAGTCCATCACCGCGAGCGTGACGGCGGCGAGGTCGCTCAAGCCTCCGGCGTCGATCGCCTTCGTGGTGCCGCCATGGCCCGGCAGGTCGAAAGCGTGCGCGGCGCGCCCCTGCGCCAGCGGCTCCTGCGTGAACAGCCATGACATCAGGTCCGAGCCGAAGCCGTGCACGAGCAACACCGGCGCGCCGGCGCCTTCGCCGACGCTGAGGGTCCGCACGGAAAGGCCGCCTGCGTCAATGATTCTCGATTCTGGCCCGCCACCGACCGACTTCTCTGCCGGTGTGAACTCGGATTGGAACTTTTCGATGAATGCGTCCACTGCCGAGTCTGGCACCGAGGGGTCGGCGATGACCGCAAGCAACGCTCCAACCGACAGTGTCTGGCCCTCTGGCGCCACAAGCCGGCGTATTGTGCCGTTGGCGGGACTCTCGAAGACGTTCGCGATCTTCGTGGTTTCGATATCGGCGATTTCCTGGCCCTTGCCGACCGCCTGCCCCGGCGCGACCGCCCACTTGGTCAGTGTGCCCTCCTCCATGGCGAGGCCCCATTTTGGCATAACGATGGGTTCGATGGACATGCTCTTCCTCCGACAGTCTTGCGCCTGATCGCGCCACTCCGGGGCGTCACTCGGCCGCGTTGGCGCGCGAATAGCCCAAAACTTCCCGCGCCGCCGCCTCGATCTTGGCGACCGACGGAATGTAGAGGTCCTCCAGCGCCGGTGAGAACGGAACGGGTGCGTGCGGCGACGTCACCATCTTGATCGGCGCTTTGAGCGACGCGAAGGCTTGCTCCGCCACCAGCGCCGCGACGTCGGTGGCGATCGAGCAGCGCGGATGCGCCTCGTCCACCACCACCACGCGACCGGTCTCCCGCGCGGTCTCCAGCACCGTTTCAACATCGAGCGGAGAGGTCGTGCGAAGGTCCACCACCGTCGCGGCGACGCCCCTCCTGGCAAGGTTGTCAGCCGCCTCGTTGGCGAAGTTCACCATCCGCCCGAGGGTGATGATCGTGACGTCCCGACCCTCGCGAGTGACGTTGGCTTCGCCGAAGGGGATTGCATAGGGCTCGTCAGGCACGTCCGCCTCAGTGTCGTACAGGGTCTTGTGCTCGAAGAAGATGACCGGATCGTCGTCGCGGATCGCCTGGATCATCAAACCCTTCGCTTCGTAAGCATTGGAGGGCAGCACGACCTTGAGACCGGGGATATGCGTAAACAAGGGATAAAGGCACTGCGAATGCTGCGAAGCGGCGCGGAAGCCCGCCCCATACATGGTGCGTATGACGACAGGGGTCACCGCCTTGCCGCCGAACATATAGCGGAACTTGGCGGCCTG
>JBEKSH010000099.1:0-7415 GCA_049517235.1 Roseiarcus sp.
CGGCAAGGATTTCCTCTGCTATCGCTTCCCCGGAACAGACGGTACGGTGATCTACAACACCGACATGTTCGCGATGTTCAAGGTTCCCGCCGATCGCCAGGCGGCGCAGCTCGCGCTCGCCGACGCGACGATGAGCATAAGCTTCCAGTCGGCGTTCAACGTCGTCAAGGGTTCGGTGCCGGCGCGCATGGACGTTCCGGACACCGATTTCGACATGTGCGGCAAGAAGGGCATCGCCGACGTCAAGGCCGCCAACGCCTCCGGGAAATTTGTCGGCTCGATGGCCCAGAACTACGCCCAGCCGCCGGCGATCGGCACGGGCGCCTATCATGACGTCGTCACCAAGTTCTTCCATGGCGAGATCAAGACCTCCGAAAGCGCCGTCGCGGAACTCAGCAAGGCGATCGACGCCGCGAAATAATGCCGGCAACCCTCTCCCGCTCGCGCGGGAGAGGGATTTGCTCACGACGAGCCAAGCTCTTCACTGAATCGGCAAGGGCGAACACAATGACCGTTTCCGTCGCGCCATCAGCGATCGCCACAGCGCCGCGACCCAATGTTTCCCTCCGCACGCGTCTGCGTGACGCCTTGCCGAGGCTGGTGCTCGCGCCCTCGTTCGCCTTGATCCTCGTGTTCGTCTACGGCTTCATCCTGTGGACGTTCTATCTGTCGTTCACCAATTCGAAGGCGTTCCCGAGCACCACTCTTGTTGGCTTCGGCACATACCAGAAGCTGTGGACCTGGACCTTCGAGACCGACCCGCCGTCGAACTGGTATACGGCGATCGTCAACATGGGCCTGTTCGGCGGGCTTTATATATCGATCTGCCTGATCCTCGGCCTGACGCTGGCGATCCTGCTCGATCAGAAAATCCGCGGCGAGGGTTTGTTGCGCCCGATCTATCTCTATCCGCTGGCGCTTTCCTTCATCGTGACGGGGACGGCGTGGAAGCTGTTTCTCGACCCCGGCATCGGGCTTGAAAAAGCGATGCATGACTGGGGCTGGACGAGCTTCAAATTCGATTGGGTGGTCAACCCGCGCATGATGATCTATTGCGTCGCGATCGCCGGGATATGGGCGAGCTCCGGCTTCGTTATGGCGTTGTTTCTGGCGGGACTGCGCGGCATCGACGGCGAGATTTTGAAAGCCGCGCAGATCGACGGCGCTTCGGGCTTTGCGATCTATCGGCGCATCGTCATCCCAATCATGCGGCCGGTGTTCTTCTCGGCGCTGATCATTCTGACCCATCTGGCGATCAAATCCTATGATCTTGTGCTGTCGGTCACCGGCAAGAACCCCGGCGGCGCCGCCGAACTGCCCTCGACCTTCATGTATTCCTACACGTTCACGCGCAACCAGGTGGCGGTCGGTTCGGCGAGCGCGGTGATCATGCTGATGACCATCGCCGCGATCATGGTGCCGTACCTTTATTCGGAATTGCGGGAGAAGCGCCAATGACCGTCGCCGACACCCTGGCCGCGGCGTCCGGCCGCGAGCCCGCGCGATCATCGAGCACGACCCGCATCGTGATCTACGGGCTGCTCGGAGTTTTCGCGCTCGTCTATATCCTGCCGCTGCTCGTCATGGTGATGACCTCGCTCAAGCCGTTGGACGAAGTGACCGGCGGCAACATGCTCGCGCTGCCGCAGGCGCCGAACTTCGAGGCCTGGGCGAAAGCCTGGGGCACCGCCTGCGTCGGCCTCACCTGCGAAGGCATCAAGGGCTATTTCTGGAACTCCATCAAGATGGTGGTTCCCGCCGTCGCGATCTCAACGATGCTGGGCGCCCTGAACGGCTATGTCCTGACCAAATGGCGCTTCCCCGGCCACCGGCTGGTGTTCGGCCTGATGCTGTTCGCCTGCTTCATTCCGTTCCAGTCGGTGCTGATTCCGATGGCGACGATCCTTGGCAACCTCGGCCAATGGGGCGACTTTTTCACCGACAATCTCGGCGTGTCGCTCGGTTTCGGCAATCCGACCGTCAATCTGGTGATCGTCCACACGATTTATGGGCTCGGCTTCACGACGTTGTTCTTCCGCAACTATTACGAGGCGTTTCCGACCGAACTGATCCGGTCGGCGATGATCGACGGCGCCGGCTTCTTCCAGATTTTCTGGCGCATTTTGCTGCCGAACTCGGCCCCGATCGTCATCGTCACGGTGATCTACCAGTTCACCAACATCTGGAACGACTTCCTGTTCGGCTCGACTTTCGCCGCCGGCGACCAGATGCCGATGACGGTGGCGCTCAACAATGTCGTCAACACGTCGACCGGCGTCACCGAATACAACGTCAACATGGCGGCCGCGATCATCGCCGCCGCGCCGACGCTGTTCGTCTATATCGTCGCCGGACGCTATTTCGTGCGCGGCCTGATGGCCGGCGCGGTCAAAGGGTGAAGCCATGTCCTTTCTCGAAATCAACAGGCTGAAGAAGCGCTACGGCGCGCTGGACATTCTCAAGGGCATCGATCTGACGCTTGAGAAGGGCGGCTTCCTGGTGCTGGTCGGCCCGTCCGGCTGCGGCAAGTCGACCTTGCTCAACATGATCGCCGGCCTCGACAGCATCAGCGAGGGCGAAATTTCGATCGACGGCGCGGTGATCAACGATCTGCATCCTTCCAAGCGCGACATCGCGATGGTGTTCCAGTCCTACGCGCTCTATCCCAACATGACCGTCGAGCAGAACATGGCGTTCGGCATGGAAATGCGCGGCGCGCCCAAGCCGGAGCGCGACGCCGCCGTGGCCGATGTCGCCAAGACGCTGCAACTCGAACATTTGCTGAAGCGCCGGCCGAGCCAATTGTCGGGCGGCCAGCGCCAGCGCGTCGCGATGGGCCGCGCGCTGGTGCGCAAGCCGCGCGTGTTCCTGTTCGACGAGCCATTGTCCAATCTCGACGCGAAGCTGCGCGTCGACATGCGCACGGAAATCAAGCGCCTGCATCAAAGCACCGGCGCGACGATCGTCTATGTCACGCATGACCAGATCGAGGCGATGACGCTGGCGACCAAGATCGCCGTCCTCAAGGAGGGCGTTCTGCAGCAGGTCGGCACGCCGTTCGACATCTACAATCATCCGGCCAACCTGTTCGTCGCCGACTTCATGGGCTCGCCGTCGATGAACCTGATGGCGGGAAGAATCGCGCGGGCGAACGGCGCGGCCAGCGTCATGCTGGAGCGCGCGGACGGGGCGCCCTTCGCCCTGCCGGCGCCGCGCGGCGTCGATCTCAACCACCTCGTCGACGGCCAGGCGGTGATCATGGGGATCAGGCCGGAGGCGATCACCGACCGCGACGGCGCCGATCGCAATTCGACGGGAATTTCGATGGTCGACGCCCGCGTCGACGTGGTGCAGCCGGCCGGCTCCGACACGTTCGTCGTAACGAGGATCGCCGGCAAGGAAGTCACCGCGCGCATGCGCGCCGAAATCGACGTGCAGCCGGGCCAGACTGTGCCATTCGCGTTCAACCTGGACAAGGCGCTGCTGTTCGATCCCGCGTCGGGCGCGAAACTGTAGTGAAGATGATCCGAAGCGGCGAGCCTGCCCCGTCATTGCGAGCGGAGCGAAGCAATACAGCGATCGTGACGGCCGCTCGACTAGACGATAGACGACGAGCGGCCGAGCGGCTCTGGGCGTCTCGCCACCAACTATGGGCAAACCGGCAATCGCCTCGACCTCTGGATTGCTTCGCTCCGCTCGCAATGACGGTTAGGGTTCTCACGACGAATCATCAGGCGCTTGAGGACCGGCCATGACCGCGCATGACGATATCGACGTCGTCGTCATCGGCTCTGGTATGGGCGGCGCCACGTTGGCGGCGGGTCTCGCGCCGTCGGGCGCGCGCATCGTCATCCTGGAGCGCGGCGAGCGGCTCGTCGATCGGCCGGAGACGCGCGACGCGCGCGCGATCTTCCAGCGAGGCGTGTTCCGCCCGCAGGAGACTTGGTTCGACGCCGCCGGCACCCCGTTCAACCCGGGCAATTACTATTACGTCGGCGGCAACACCAAGTTCTACGGCGCCGTGCTGATCCGCTATCGCGCCGAGGATTTCCGGCCAATCCAATATTCCGAGGGGCGAACGCCGGGCTGGCCGTTCGGCTATGACGAGCTTGAGCCGTGGTACGGGCGCGCCGAAGCCCTTTATCAGGTGCGCGGCCGGCTCGGCGAGGACCCGACCGAGCCGGCCCATTCGGCGCCCTATCCGTTTCCCCCGGTGCCGGACGAACCGGCGATCGCCGCGGTGCGCGAGAAGCTCGCGGGGGCTGGAATGCGCCCGTTCTCCCTGCCGCTCGGCGTCGACATCGAGCGCTGGCTGGCCAGGGGCAAGACGCCGTGGGACGCCTTTCCCGACACGAAGACAGGCAAGATGGACGCCGAGACCTGCGGGCTCGAAGCCGCGCTCGCGCACGACAACGTCAGCCTCGAGACGGGCGCCCGCGTCGTGCGGCTGGAGACCGACAGTGCGGGCAAAAGGATCGAGACGGTCGTTTACGAAAAGCAGGGCGCGACGCATCGGCTGAACGCGCGGTTCGTCGCGCTCGCGGCGGGCGCGGTCAATTCGGCGCTGCTGCTGCTCACCTCGGCCAACGGCGCGATGCCCGGTGGCCTCGCCAACCGCGCCGATCAGGTCGGCCGGCATTTCATGAACCATAACAGTTCCGCCGCGCTCGCCATCGATCCGTTCACGCGCAACGATGCGATCTACCAGAAGACGATCGGCGTCAACGACTTCTATCTCGACGACGGGCGCGGCGGGCCGCCGCTCGGCAACGTCCAGCTGCTGGGAAAGATTTCGGGCGCGATCTTGAAATCGCAATTGCGGCTCGCGCCCGAGGTCGCGCTCGAACTGATGGCGCGCCGCGCCGTCGATTTCTATCTGATGAGCGAAGACCTGCCCTCGCCCGACAGCCGCGTCCGGCTCGACGGGTCGTGCGTCGTGCTCGACTGGCGCCCGTCGAACATGGCCGCCCAGAACGGCCTCGTCGCGCGGATGCGCGAGGTCTTGCGCGCGGCGGGCTTTCCGATCGTTCTGGTCAAGCCGTTCGATCGGCGCACGCCGTCGCATCAATGCGGGACGATCCGCATGGGGCGCGATCCTGCCACAGCCGCCGTCGACCCGCATTGCCGCGCGTTCGACCATCCCAATCTGTTCGTCGTCGACGCCAGCGTGCTGCCGACCTCGGCGGGCGTCAATCCGGCGCTCACCGTCGCGGCGCTCGCGCTGCGCGCGGCCGGGCACATCCGCGCGACGGAGCTTGCGGCATGAGCGCGCAGCGCCCCGTCGCGCTGGTCACCGGCGCCCGCCGCGGCATCGGCCGGGCTTGCGGCGAGGCGCTGGCGCGCGCCGGCTTCGACATCGCCGCCACCGATCTGGTGATCGACGCCGCCGCGCAGGAGGCGCAGCGCGCCTTCGAGGCCCATGGCGCGCGCACGGAGTTTCTCGAGCACGACGTCTCGAAAATCGACAGCCACGCCGGGCTCGTCGCGTCGGTTTTGGAACGTTTCGAGCGGCTGGATTGCCTCGTCAACAACGCCGGGCGCGGGGCCGCCGTGCGCGGCGACCTGCTCGATCTCGAGCCGGTCAACTTCGACGCCGTGATCAACGTCAATCTGCGCGGCGCGCTGTTTCTCACCCAGGCGGCGGCGCGCGCCATGCTCGGCGCCTCGCCGGCCGGCCATCCCCGCTCGATCGTCACGATCACCTCGGTTTCGGCCGAAATGGTGTCGCCCGACCGCGCCGAATATTGCGTGTCGAAGGCGGGGCTCTCCATGGCGATGAAAGCCTTCGCCGTCCGCCTCGCGCCCGTCGGAATCGCGGTGTTCGAAGTGCGCCCGGGCGTCATCCGCACCGATATGACGGCGCCGGCCGCCGGCCGCTATGACGAGGCGATCGCCGGCGGTCTGGTGCCGGCCGGCCGCTGGGGCGAGGCCGCCGATGTCGGCTCGATCGTCGCCGGCCTCGCGTCGGGCCAATTCGCCTTTGCGACCGGCAGCGTCGTCGCCGCGGACGGCGGCCTGTCTTTGCCGCGGCTGTAACGAGACCAACGAATTCGGAGAGATGGATGGTCGACTATGTCATCGTCGGAGCGGGTCCGGCCGGCTGCGTGCTGGCGCACCGGTTGAGCGAGGACAAGGACGCTTCCGTCCTGCTGCTGGAGGCGGGCGGCGCCGACTGGTATCCATTCTACCACATGCCCGCCGGCTTCGCCAAAATGACCAGGGGCATCGGCTCGTGGGGCTGGCAGACCGCGCCTCAGCGCCACATGAACGGACGCGTCCTTCGCTATACGCAAGCCAAGGTGATCGGCGGCGGCTCGACGATCAACGCGCAAATCTACACGCGCGGCAACGCGCTCGATTACGACGCCTGGGCGCAGGAGGAAGGCTGCGAAGGCTGGAGCTATCGCGAGGTTCTCGCCTATTTCAAGCGCGCCGAAGACAATCAGCGCTTCGTCAACGACTACCATTCCTATGGCGGCCCGCTCGGCGTCTCGATGCCGATTTCGCCGCTGCCGATCTGCGACGCCTATTTTCGCGCGGCGCAGGAGATGGGCATTCCCTATAACGACGACGTCAATGGGGCGCGCCAGGACGGGGTGGGCTTCTATCAGCTCACCCAGCGCAACGCGCGCCGTTCCTCGGCCGCCACCGCCTATCTCAATCCCGTCCGCGACCGGCCCAATCTGACGATCCGCACGGGCGCGCAGGCGACGCGGATCGTCGTCGAGAAAGGCAGGGCGGTCGGCGTCGAAATCGTCGGACGAGGCGCCGCGCCGACGGTGCTGCGCGCCGAGCGCGAAGTGCTCGTCGCGTCGGGCGCGATCGGCAGCCCCAAGCTGCTGCTGCAATCGGGGATCGGGCCGGCCGACCATCTCAAGGCGGTCGGCGTTCCCGTGACGCATGACCTGCCCGGCGTCGGCGCCAATCTTCAGGATCATCTCGACCTGTTCGTCATCGCCGAATGCACCGGCGAGCATACCTACGACAATGTCGCCAAGCTTCACCGCTCCGCCTGGGCGGGACTGCAATATCTGCTGTTCAAACAGGGGCCGGTCGCCTCCAGCCTGTTCGAGACCGGCGGCTTCTGGTATGCGGACGAGCACGCCCGCTCGCCCGACATCCAGTTTCATCTCGGCCTTGGCACCGGCATCGAGGCGGGCGTCGAGAGGATGAAAAACCCCGGAGTGACGCTCAACGCCGCGTTTCTGCGGCCCCGCTCGCGCGGCTCGGTGCGCCTCGCCGGCGCCGATCCGCAAGCGGCGCCGCTGATCGATCCCAATTACTGGTCCGATCCCTACGATCGGCGCATGGCGATCGCCGGCCTGCGGATCGCGCGCGAAATCCTGCGCCAGAAGGCGCTGCAGCCGTTCATCCTCGCCGAGCGCCTGCCCGGCCCCGACAAGGTCAGCGACGAC
>JBEKSH010000100.1:0-7397 GCA_049517235.1 Roseiarcus sp.
TTCTCCGTCTTGGTGCGGGCGTTCTTCTTGGTCACGTAAAAGAAGCCGGTGTCGGCGCTCGACAGCAGCTTGATCTTGATGGAGGCGGCCTTGGCCATGGTCTGTTGTCCGTATGAGGCTGCGCCAGGGGCGCATCGATGATCGATATGAGAAACCGGCGAGGCGCCAGCCCCGATTTGCCGGCACCATAGTCGGGCAAAGCGGGAAGTCAAGAAAATCGCGAGCCGTGCGGCGCCTCGGTTTCGACGGCTGGCTCCCGCTTCCGCCGCGGGCCGAGGCGCGCATTTCGCGCCCGCGATTTCTTCTCGAATACTGGCAATGCGGCGCTGTTGGGGCTAGTCCGCCGCGCCCTGACGCAGCGTCCGCCCGGATCGGATCAGCATGCCGAGCGGTGGGAGCGCACGATATTGTGGCCAAAAACCGTCCGGCGTCGAAATAACTGTGGGTAAGTCGCTTGACTATTGTGCAACTTTTTCCCGTGAATGTATGAATTGATCGATTCCGTGATTCGGTTGAGCGTTCGCGATCGCTCGTGAGATGCTGGACATGTTGAACGCCGACGCCGCTTTGGGGTTTTCAGGCTTTCTCGAATGGTCCGAGCCGGTGATTTTCGATCGGCTGCGCGACGCCTACCAGGCTCGCATCGGCGCCGGGCCGGCGCCTTGGAAGCTCGCCCGTTTGCACGCCCGCGCCTGGCGCGCGCTGATTTCCGGCGACATGGCCAAATTCGAGGCGTTGCGTTGGGATCTGGCCGACGCGCTTGACGAATTTCACCTCGACATCGACGACGTCGCCGAGGCCGACGCGCAAATCCTGGTCGAACTGCTCGACATCGTCATGGCGCGCTACCAGCGCTCGATGCGGACGGCCAAGGGCTATCATCTGGCTTTGATCGCCCTGGCGGGCCGCCTCTCTCCGCCGCTGCATGCGGCCTAATCGCCGCGGCAAGATTCGCCTCTTGCCGCAACGTCCGCCCGAAAACCCGGCGGCTTTTCGGGACGGTGGTCTACAGTTCTTCGCGAAGCCAGCGCTTATGGCGCTCATGATAGAACGGGCGGGCGCGAAAACGGCTCATCCCCGCTTGCGCGGCGCTCGCCAGTTCGGCCAGCACGACGCGCGTGATGATCGGCATGTCGAGCTTGGCCGCCTCGTCGAGCGGCGTCCAGACGAGCTCCACGAGTTCGGCGTCGGGGCCAACGATGCCCGGCGCGCGATGGGCGATCAGCGCGGCGTCGGCGACAAAAAACCGCGTGTCGAAGCGCCGGGGGCGGCGCGGCGGCGTGATCGCGCGCGCGATGAAATCGAGCCCGTCGAGCGCCGGAAACACGCCGGCGGCGGCAAAGCGCGCCCAGGCGCCCGCCGGGGCCTTGGCCGGCGCGCCATAAGCCGTCACGCCGAGGGCGAGGCCGGTTTCCTCGAAGGTCTCGCGGATGGCGGCGAGCGCCAGCGCGCGCGCGAAGCCCGGTGCCGGCCGCCTCGTCTGCGCGTTGAGCTTTTCCTCGATCACCGGGTCAAGCGGCCCTGCGACGCTCATTCGCCGATCGCCCGGCTCGACGCGCCCGCCGGGAAAGACGAATTTGCCCGGCATGAACTTGTGCCCGGCGTGGCGGCGTCCGAGCAGCACGCGCGTGACGCCGCCCGAATGATCGAGCAGGATCAGCGTCGCGGCGTCGCGCGGCCGCACGTTGGGCGATCTGCGCAACCGCGCTTCGCTTCGCAGCGCGTCCGCTAATTCCGATGGAACAGCGTCGTTCAAGGCGCGTCGCTCTGAGGGCCGCCGAAGCCGTGCATGCGCAGCGCCCATTGGTAGCCGACCAGCGCGCCCTTGACGCGCGGCAGAAGAAGCAGGGAAAGAATCAGCGTCAGCAGGCTCCAGCCGATCGCGCCAAGCCACATCGGCGAGTTCGGCCAGAGCTCCTCGGCCGCGAGCACGCCCGCCACCACAATATGGCCGACAACCAGCATCGTGATATAGGGCGGCGCGTCGTCGGCGCGCTGGTGATGCAGCGCCTCGCCGCAACCAGGGCAGGCGTCGACCACTTTCAGATAGGCGCGGAACAGGCGTCCCTCGCCGCAATTCGGGCAGCGGCCCATGAATCCGCGCCGCATCGCGAGCCCGAGCGAGCGCTCGGCCGCGCCGTCCCGCGCAATGGCCTGGGTGATCAGCGTCATGATCGTGTTCCCTTCTTCCGTCGCGCTCCGTCCTTCGCCGCGCGGCTCGCGCCACCCGCAACTTCGCGCTTGGAAGTCTGGACCGCGCGCTTTCTCTGTCCCCCTTGCGAGACCATCTCGAAGCGTAGCGCGCCGGCGAAAGGCGCCGCCTCGACGAGCTTCACTTCGACCTTGTCGCCAAGACGGAAGGTCTCGCCGCTGCGCGTCCCGACGAGCGCGCGCGAGGCTTCCTCGAAGCGAAAATAATCGGCGCCCAGCGTCGCGGCCGGGATGAAGCCGTCGGCCCCCGTTTGCGTGAGGCGAACGAATAGTCCCACCCGGGTGACGCCGGCGATGCGCGCCTCGAAGCTGGCGCCGATATGCTCGCTCATATGGGCGGCGATGAGGCGGTCGGCGGTTTCGCGTTCGGCCGCCATGGCGCGCCGCTCGGCGCCCGAAATGCGCCGCGCGATGTCGGCCAGCTCGTTCACCCGCATGTCCGGCAGGCCGCCCGGCCCGAGATTCAGGGCGCGGATCAGCGCGCGATGGACGATGAGATCGGCGTAGCGACGGATGGGCGACGTGAAATGCGCGTAGCGCCGCAGGTTCAAACCGAAGTGGCCGTAGTTTTCATGGGTGTATTCGGCCTGGGCCTGCGAGCGCAGGACGACTTCGTTGACCAGGGCCTCGGACAAGTCGCCTTTCACCCGCCCCAAAACTCTGTTGAAATGCGAGGGGCGCACCTGCTCGCCTTTGGCGAATTTGACGCCGATGCTGGCGAGAAAATCGCTGAGGTCCCGCAGCTTTTCAAGCGTCGGCGCGTCGTGCGCGCGATAGATCAGCCGCGCGTTCGCCGTCTCCAGCGATTCGGCCGCCGCGACATTGGCGAGGATCATGAATTCCTCGATCAGCCGATGCGCCTCGAGCCGCTCGGGCCAGCGCACGCCCTTGAGCGAGCCGTCGGCGTTGAGGATGAGCTGGCGTTCGGGTAGGTCGAGATCGAGCGGGCTGCGCTGTTCGCGCTCGATCTTGATCGCGTCATGGGCCGCGTAGAGCGGCTTCAGCACTGATTCCAGCAGCGGCGCCGTCGCCTCGTCGGCGGCGCCGTCGATCGCGCGTTGCGCCTGCGCGTAACTGAGCTTGGCCTGCGAGCGCATCATGATGCGATGGAACGAGTGCCTGAGCTTGCGCCCGTCCGGCGCGATCACCATGCGCACGGCGAGCGCCGGCCGGTCCTTGTCCGGCCGCAGCGAGCACAGGTCGTTGGAAATGCGCTCGGGCAGCATCGGGACGACGCGGTCGGGGAAATAAACCGAGTTGCCGCGTTCGAGCGCTTCCCTGTCGAGCGAGGAGCCTGGGCGCACATAATGCGCGACGTCGGCGATCGCGACGGTCAGGACGAAGCCGCCGGCATTGCCGGGGTCCGCGTCGGGCGCCGCATGGACCGCGTCGTCGTGGTCCTTGGCGTCGGGCGGATCGATGGTGACGAGCGGCAGGGCGCGCCAGTCCTCGCGATGATCCATGCCCGCCGGCCGCGCCTGGGCGGCTTCGGCGAGCGCCGCGTCGGAAAAGACGTAAGGGATTTGATGCGTCGACAGCGCGATGAGACTGATCGCCTTTTCCGATTTGAGCGAGCCGAGGCGCTCGACGACGCGCGCGGTCGGCAGCCCGAAGCGTCCCTCGCGCAGCGTCTCCAGCGCGACGAGATCGCCCTCGGCGGCGTCTCCCCCCATCCCCGCCGGCACGAAGATTTCGCGCGGGGCGCCGCGTTTTTCGACGGGCAGGGCGCGCCCGCCGCCGCCCTCCAATCGCCGATAGACGCCGAGCAGGCGCGCCTTGGCTTTGTCGACTATCTTGACGACGCGCCCGCTATAAGCGGCCTCGGCCGCCGGAGAATTGGCGTCGAATTCGACGCGCATCAGCACCCGTGCGCCAAGGCCGGGCGCCAGAGCGCCCTCGCGCTTGTCGCGGGCGCGGCGAACAAGGATGCGCGGGGCTTCGCCGTCCTCGCTCCATTCGACGGGTCTGGCGATCAATTCGCCGTCGCGGTCGCGCCCAACAATGTCGGCGACGACGAGCGCCGGCAGTCGGCCCTGCCGATGCAGGGTCTTGCGGCCGCGCTTGATCGCGCCGTCGGCCTCGAGGTCTTTGATGAGCCGTTTGAGATCGGCTTTGCTTTCATTCTGGACGCCGAAGGCGCGCGCGATCTCGCGCTTGGTGATGCGCGCGGGCGGCTTGGCGCCGTCGGGCGCCGCCTGGCCGCCGATGTAGCCAAGCAGTTCGTCGCGCGAGGGCATAGCGCCCGCTTGCCATTGCGCGCGCGGTTTGGCGCGAGCGGGGCGCGAGGCTTTTATTCTTTTGGGCAATTCTTCTTCTTTGGAAATGAGTGACGGGATTGCCGGGGGCGCCAATGCGCGGCCCGGTCTGCGCTCTATATCATGGCGCGACCGCGGCGGCGCAAGCGCGGCCGATAATTTAGCCGACGACGGCGGCGGATCTTCGCTCTTCGGCCGCCGCTTTTTGGACGCGCAGCAGCGTAAACAGCCGGAACGGCGCGACCTCGCGCCGTTCGACGATCGAGGCGTCCGGGCGCGCGACGATCCAGTCGCCGACCGCCGCATAAGGGAATTGCGGATGCCAGCCCAGCCAGCCGGCCGATTTTTCGAGCGCCGCCTCGAGGCGGGCGCGCAATCCCCGCTCGGCGGAAAAATGGTTCATCAGCACCATCTGGCCGCCCGGACGCAGAACGCGCCACATCTCGTCGAGCGTGCGGGCGGGCGATGGGACGACGCTCATCACATAGGGCGCGAAGACCACGTCGAATTGATCGTTGGAGAAGTCGAGGGCGGCGGCGTCCATGATCTGCAGCGCCGCGACCTGGCCGAGCGCCTTTTTCGCGACGCGCTCGCGCGCGATCTTGAGCATCGGAGCGCTCAAGTCGATGCCGGTGACGCGCACATTCTTGGGCATCAGGCCGAGTTCGAGGCCGGTGCCGACGCCGACGACCAGGATTTCGCCCTCATCGCCCGCCGCTTGCGCCGCCGCCGCCGCCGCGACCAACCGGCCGGGGTGAAACGGCAGATCGAACAGCAGGTCGTAAATCGGCGCCCAGCGGCTGTAGGCCGATTGGGAGGCGCGACTGGCCGCCAGTTCCGGCGTTGCACTCCCCGAATGCGGCATGAAACGCTTCCTTCGGCGCCGACGACCCCGGCAATCTCACCGCGCCCTTAGCGTCGCTTTGCGCCACAAAACTGCACCATGCCGGCGCTTTATACAAGCGCCCGGCGATCGAAAGCGCCGATTGACGCCGCCGTTTTCAGGCCTTGCGTTTGGCGCGCGCCGGCTTCCCGGCGGGCCGCGCTTGCGCCTTGAGGGTCGAAGATTTGGCGCTCGTGGAGCCCGCCTTGGCTTTGGCGTCCGGCTCGAACGGCGGGGCGCTGCTGCTTGCGGCCTTCTTGGTCGCGCCCGCCTTGGCCGGCGGCTTGCGGGTTGGCTTGGCCGTCTTGCCGGCGCGCGGGCCGGCGGGCCGGCCCTCCTTTTCCTCGATCAGGTCGACGGCCTCGCCCAGCGAAATCTCGTCCGGCGAGACGGATTTCGGGATGGTCGCGTTGACCTTGCCCCAGTTGACATAGGCGCCGAACCGTCCGGGCCGAACCGAGACCGGCCCGCCGTTGGGATGTTCGCCAAGCACGCGCCCGCCGCCGCCGCCGTCGCCCGACGCCTTGGCGGCCAGCGCGGCGACGGCTTCTTCGAGCGTGAGACTGGTCGTGTCGACGCCTTTGGGCAGCGTCGCATTGATCTTGCCGTGATTGACATAGGCGCCGAAGCGTCCTTCTTTCACCGTGACGGCGCCCCCCAATGTCGGATGCTCGCCGAGCGCGCGTCCTGATCCCGCGCCGAACCGGCGCCCGCCGGCCCCGCTCTCCTTGGCGACGATGAGATCGATCGCGCGGTTGGCGCCGATCGCCAGAACGTCTTCGTCCTTGCCGAGATTGGCGTAGGTCTTGCCGTGCTGCACATAGGCGCCGTAGCGGCCGACGCCGGCGAGGATCGGTTCGCCGCTGGTCGGATGGCGCGCCACCTCGCGCGGCAGCGACAACAGGGCGAGCGCCTGCTCGAGCGTCAGATCGGCCGGCGCCATCGCCTTGGGCAGCGAGCAGCGTTTGGGCTTGTCGCCCTCGCCCTGCTGCACATAGTCGCCGAAGCGCCCGCTGCGCAGCGAGACCTCCTCGCCGGTTGCCGGATCCTGTCCGAGCGCGCGGACGCCGGGCCGATCGCCTTCGATCGCCTTGGCCTGGTCCGGTCCGTTGGGCGAGAGCACGCGGGTGAACTTGCATTCCGGATAGTTGGAGCAGCCGATGAAGGCGCCGAATTTCCCGAGCTTGAGCGACAATTGTCCCTTGTGGCACAGCGGGCAAAGGCGCGGGTCGGCGCCGTCCTCGCGCGCCGGGAAAATATGCGGGCCGAGCAGTTCGTTGAGGCTGTCGAGCACCTGGGTGGTGCGCAATTCCCTTGTGCCGTCGATCGCCGCGGAGAATTCGCGCCAGAAGTCGCGCAGCAGATCCTTCCACTCGATCTGGCTGTTGGAGACCTCGTCGAGTTTTTCTTCGAGATCGGCGGTGAAGCCATAACCGACATAGCGGGTGAAGAAGGCCTCGAGGAAAGCCGTCACCAGCCGGCCCTTGTCCTCGGGAAACAAGCGCTTCTTCTCGAGCCGCACATAAGCGCGATCGCGCAGCACGGCGAGCGTGGAGGCGTAGGTCGAAGGCCGGCCGATGCCGAGCTCCTCCATGCGCTTGACCAGCGTCGCCTCGGTGAAGCGCGGCGGCGGCTCGGTGAAGTGCTGCGCGGCCTCGATGCGCTCCTTGGCGAGCGGCTCGCCCGCCGCCATCGGCGGCAGGCGGCCGGACTCCTCATCCTCCTCGTCGTCGCGCCCTTCCTGATAGAGCGCGAGGAAGCCGTCGAAGCGCACGACCTGCCCGGTCGCGCGGAAATCGAGACGCCGCTTGCCGGCGGCGGCGAGAATGTCGACGCTGGTGAGCTCCTGCTCCGCGCTCTCCATTTGGCTGGCGATCGTTCGCCGCCAGATCAGCTCGTAGAGCTTGGCCTGGTCGGCTTCGAGATGACGCGAAATGTCGCGCGGCCGGCGACCGAGATCGGTCGGCCGGATCGCCTCATGGGCCTCCTGCGCGTTCTTCGCCTTGACCGTGTAGCGGCGCGGCGCGGCGGGCACGTATTTGGCGCCG
>JBEKSH010000101.1:0-7370 GCA_049517235.1 Roseiarcus sp.
TGCTGCGCCGGACGGCGAATCTGACTCTCATCGAAGCCGAAGCGCGGCGCTTCGCCGCCGCGGACGGCAGGATTTCTTCGCTTGAACTGGCGGACGGGCGCGTCCTCGCGTGCCGCGCGCTGGTGATCACCACCGGCACTTTCCTGCGCGGAATCATCCATCTGGGCGACCAGCGGACGCCGGCGGGGCGCGCCGGCGACGCGCCGTCGGTCGATCTCGCCCGCTGCATGGACGAGGCGGGCTTTCCGCTGAGCCGGCTCAAGACGGGAACGCCGCCGCGCCTCAATGGCGCGAGCATCGCCTGGGCGGCGCTCGAAGTGCAGCCCGGCGACGATCCGCCCGAGCCGTTTTCCGCTTTGACCACGCGGATCGCGACGCGCCAAGTTCCCTGTCATATCACGCGGACCACCGCGGCCGGCCATGCGATCGTGCGCGCCAACGCGCATCGCACCGCCGTCTATTCCGGCGCCATTTCCGGCCGCGGGCCGCGCTATTGTCCCTCGATCGAGGACAAGGTGATTCGCTTTCCCGACCGGGAAAGCCATCAGATCTTCCTGGAGCCGGAGGGTCTCGACGATTCCACCATCTATCCCAACGGCATTTCGACCTCGCTGCCGGCCGAAGTGCAGGCGGAATTCCTGCACACCATACCGGGCCTCGAACAGGCGAGGATCATCCGGCCCGGCTACGCGATCGAATATGACTACGTCGACCCCAGGGAGCTCGAACTGACCCTCGAGACACGGCGCGTCAAAGGGCTGTTCCTGGCGGGACAGATCAACGGGACGACCGGCTATGAGGAGGCGGCGGCGCAGGGCCTCGTCGCCGGCCTCAACGCCGCCAAAACGGCGGGCGGCGGCGCGCCTTGCGTGTTCGATCGCGCCGAATCCTATCTCGGCGTGATGATCGACGATCTGACGACCAGGGGCGTCACCGAACCCTATCGCATCTTCACCTCGCGCGCCGAATACCGGCTGTCGCTGCGCGCCGACAACGCCGACGAAAGGCTGACCGAAAAGGGCGTCGCGCTCGGCTGCGTCGGCGCCGATCGCGCCGCACAACATCGGGCCAAGTCCCAGCGCCTGCGCGAAGCGCGCGCGCTGATGGAGGCATGCGTCGCGACGCCGTCGAAGCTTCGCGAATTCGGGCTGACCGTCAATCAGGACGGGGCGCGGCGCAGCGCCTTCGAGCTTGCCGCCCAGCCGGAATTCACCCTTGCGGAGCTGGCGAGGGTCTGGCCGGAACTGAATTCGTTCGAGCCGCGCATCGCCGCGCGGCTGGAGGCGGACGCCAAATATTCGGTCTATCTCGACCGGCAGGAGGAGGACGTCGCGCGCTTCCGTCGCAGCGAATCCATCCTCATTCCCGGCGATCTCGACTACGCCGGCATATCCGGGCTTTCCAGCGAACTGCGGCAGAAGTTCCTGGCGGTCCGGCCGAGCAACATCGGACAGGCCGGCCGCATCGAGGGCATGACGCCCGCCGCGCTCGCCCTGGTCGCCGCCCATGCGCGGCGGGGCGAGCGCCGGCGCATGGCGCAGGGACGGTGACGATCTAGGGCGTGTCCTCATTTAAGCCAAGCGAGCGCGCAGACCAGATGCAAGCCTGCGAGGAAATTGCGCGCAGTCTTTTCGTAGCGTGTCGCGACGCCCCTGAACTGTTTGATAAAATTGAAGAAGCGTTCGACCAGATTGCGTTCGGCGTAAAGGGCGAAATCGCAATCGCGTTTGACCGTGCGATTTGCTTTTGGCGGGATGACCGGCCTGATGGCGCGCGCTTCAAGGCTCTCGATAAAGCAGTCGGCGTCATAGGCTTTGTCGGCAAGAAGCGCTTCGGGTCGCACCTCGGCGGCGAGTGTTTCGGCTTGATTGATGTCATGGACTTGCCCGCCGGTCAGGCTGAGCGCCAGCGGATTGCCCAAGGCGTCGACGATCACATGGATTTTGGTGGTCAGGCCGCCGCGCGAGCGGCCTATGGCTTGATCGAAGCCCCCTTTTTGCGAGCGCCGGCGCTATGCTGATGCGCCCGGACGATGGTGGCGTCGATCATCGCGTATTCGTTATCTGGATCGTCCGCCAAAGCCTTGAAAAGACTCTCCCAAACCCCACTCGCAGCCCAGCGCGAGAAGCGCGTGTGAATGTTCTTCCAGCCGCCAAACCGCTCCGGCAAATCACGCCACGGCGCGCCCGAGCGGAATTTCCAGATCACCGCCTCAACGAATAGCCGGTTGCCGCGATCGCTGTTGCGCCCAACGTGGCCGGGGCGGCCCGGCAGCAGATTCTCAATCCGCGCAAACTGGTCGTCCCGCAATCCGTAGCGCCTCATCGCAAAGCCTCCCAAACGAAGGCTCCCTATGAATCACGCTTTACATGATTTGCGAATCCCCTAATTGAGGACACGCCCTAGCTGGAAGCGGGGCGCCGCGCCCGACGCCGGGGGCTTTATCCGGCTTTCCGCATCGTGGAAAAGTTTCGCGTCTCGCACGTTCGCGTATCGCCATGCGGCGCGGCGTCGCGTCGCCGGGTTCATCGCGAGCGATCATGCGCTCGCGCGCCCGGCGAGTCGATCTATCCCCGTCCGCGTGGACCACGCAGTCAGGCCGCCGCCGAGCCGAGGGGCTAAGGTTCGCGAAGCGACCGCGCGTAGCGGCCTGGCCCCCGATGGCGAGCGCGGCGCCGCCATGCGCCCGCGAGCTCACAGTCTTGACATCATGCGGTGCAAAGCAAGTCGTCGAAACAAGCTCTGGCGCAATGAAATAGCGTCGCCATCACAGCCCTGCTTAGAAACAAGGCAAGAGCTTTACACTTAAGGCGGACGCCACTATCGAGCGAAATTGATCGAGTTCTTGGCAAACGCTTTTAACTTTCTTAAAACTTCTTGTGTCTACTCGATCGAATGACCTCGCCGTCGGGAATCAACCTCCCCCGAGACCCGCTGGCGTCCCCTCGCGAGGAGGCCGAACCCAGCGCGGCGAAACCGTCTGAGACTCGCCGGCGCGAGGCGTCCCGCTCGTCTGGCGCCCGCTTGGACGACGTCGCGCCGAGCCCGCATCCGCGCCGGCTGGGATGGCTCGGGACCGCCGCCTTGGCGATGGGCGGCAGCAATCAGAGCCTGTTTCTCATTACCGCTCTTTTCGTCGGTCAAGGCGACATTCCCGGGCAGGGCAGCGCGGCGGTCCCGTTGCTGGTCGTCGGCTTGCTGCTCAGCTACGCCGCGGCGCCCGGCTGGACCGAGCTCGTCTTGATGTCGCCGGATCGGGTCGGGGGGATCGCGGCGGCGTGCACGGCGGCGTTCCGCCCGTACAGCCCGATCCTCTCGACGCTGACCGGCGTGTGCTATTGGTGGGGCTGGGTGCCGACCTGCGGCGTGACGGCGATCCTGTCGGCGACGGCCATCAACCAGTGGTGCCTGCCTGGCGCGCCGGTCTCGCTGATCGCCTGCGCGCTGGTCCTGTTGTTCACGGTCGTCAATCTATGCGGCATTCGGCGGGTGGCCAACCTCGCCCTGCTGATCGCCGCCGCCTCGGCATGCCTCGCGTTCGTTTCGATCGTCGCTCCGCTGATGAGCGGCGCCGTGGACTGGCGGCGCGCCGTCGACTTCCACCTGACGACGCCGTTTCCCGGTTGGTTCGGCGCGATGACTTCGCTGATGGCCGGGCTCTATCTGATCGGCTTCGGCGCGCCGGCCTTCGAGGCGGCGGCGTGCCATGTCGGCGAAACCATCGAGCCGGCGCGCAATGTGCCGCGCGCGATGTTGGCGAGCGCCGCGATGGCGGCCGTCTATTTCGCCATTCTGCCGGTGGTCTGGCTCGGCGCGCTCGGACCGGTCGCGCTCGGCCAGGATCTCATGGCGATCCTCGGCCCCACCTTCGCCCCGCTGTTGGGCGGCCTGGCGAAGTCGGCGGCGATCGGCTTCATGATGTTCAACATGTTCCACGGCACCCTGCAGCCGCTGGCCGGGGCGGCGAGGACTTTGTCGCAAATCTCGGAGGACGGACTCGCCCCGCGCTTCCTCGCCTGGCGCCTGCCGACCGATGCGCCATGGGCCGCGACCCTGCTCACCGCGGGCTTCGCCATTCTCTTTCTGCTGGTCGGCGACCCCATCTGGATGATTGCGGCGGCCAATTTCACCTACCTGATCGGCATCTGCCTGCCGAGCGTCGCAGTTTGGGTGCTTCGGCGCGACGCTCCCGACGCGCCGCGACCCTTTCGCGCGCCGCGCGGCGCGATCGGGCTCGGGCTCGCGGCGGCCGGCGTGTGGGGCTGCAGCGCCCTCCTCGGCTTCGAGCAGTTCGGCTTGCCGACGGTCGTGTTCGGATTGCTCATGGCCTATTCCGGCGCTGGGCTCTATGCCTGGCGGAAGCTGGAGGATCGCTGGCGGCGGGGGCTGACGGGGCTCGGAAGCAGTCTGCACGTCGAACTCGCCGGAGCGATGCTCCTGGTGCTCGCGCTCGACGCGATCGGCTACCTTCTCGCCGTGGAGGCGATCCCCAATAGTCGTCAGGCCTTTGTCGTCGCCCTGGAGGACATTTTCGTGCTGGTGGCGATGCTGACGATCAGCGTCGGCCTGATCCTGCCGGGGATGATCGCCCATTTCGCCGATCAGGTCAGCCAGGCGGCTCATCGACTCGCCTTCGGCACGGTGCGGGACCTGGCGAGGGCGATGGACGCGCTGGGAGAAGGAAATCTCGAGGCGGCGCACGCCTCCGTCGACATCGTGCCCGTAGTGGTGCGCGCGCGCGACGAGCTCGGCGCGATGGCCGACAGCTTCAACACGCTGCAGCAGAGCGTCAAACAGGCGGCGATCGGGCTCGGTCGCGCGCGCCAAGGGCTCAGCGCGGCGCGCGCGGAGCTTCTCGAAACCAACGCCGCCCTTGTCGGCACGATCGAGGAACAGAAGCGGCTGGCCGCCGAACTCGTGGAGGCCAGAGAGGCGGCTGTCCGCGACGCCTTGCACGACCCGCTGACCGGCCTGCCGAACAGGACCATGTTCATCGATTGGGTGAACACGGCGCTCGCGAGAGGGGATCAAGCCGTTGGCGACTTCGCGGTGTTCTTTCTCGATCTTGACGGCTTCAAGAGAGTGAACGACAGCCTTGGCCATAGCGCCGGCGACGACCTCATCGTCCAGGTCGCCGGCCGTCTTCGAGCCTTGCTGCGCGGCGACGTTGGCGGGCGAGCCTCGGTCGCGGGCGCGCCGATCGGCGACATGCTCGCGCGCTTTGGCGGGGACGAGTTCACCGTCCTGCGCGCCAACGTCGAGGGGGCGGAGGACGCGATGGTGGTCGCCAAGCGCATCCAGGACGCGCTCGCAGCGCCTTTCACGATCGAAAGCCAGGACGTCTACGTCAGCGCCAGCATCGGCATCGTCATCAGTTGCTCGGGTTACGCCGCGCCGAACGATATCCTGCGCGACGCCGATCTGGCGATGTACCATGCAAAGAGCGTCGGCGAGGCGCGCGCGCAAATCTTCGACGCTTCGATGCACGCGCTGGCGACCTCCCGCCTGCATCTGGAGAACGACCTTCGCCGCGCGCTGCGAAATGACGAGTTTGTGCTGCACTACCAGCCGATCGTGTCTCTCCACAGCGAAGAGATCGTCGGTTTTGAGGCGCTCGTTCGCTGGCGGCCTCCCGGCCTCGAACTCGTCTATCCCGACGATTTCATCCCGGTCGCCGAGGAGACCGGCATCATCGTTCCGCTCGGCCGATGGGTGCTTGGCGAGGCGTGCCGACAGGCGCGCGCGTGGAAAAGGCCCGGCAGGGCGCGACCCCTGACCATGAGCATAAACCTGTCGCCGCGCCAGTTCGCCGAACGCGACCTCGTGCACGGAGTCGAGACGGTGCTGCGCGAGACCGGGGTCGATCCGGCGTTGATCAGGCTCGAGATCACCGAGAGCTGCACCATGGGCGATCCCGAGCGGGCCGCGCAGGTGATGTCGCAACTGAAATCGCTCGGCGTGGCGTTGAGCATCGACGATTTCGGCACCGGCTACTCGTCGCTCGCCTATCTCCACCGGTTTCCGCTCGACAGCCTCAAGATCGACCGCTCGTTTGTCGCCGGTCTGCTGGACAAGGCGGAGAGCCGGCAGATCATCACGACGATCATGGCGCTCGCCGAAGGCCTGGGAATGGAAGTCGTCGCCGAAGGGATCGAGACGAATGAACAGGCCGTCGAGCTCAGGCGCCTCGGCTGCAACTTTGGCCAGGGCTACCTCTTTTCGAAGCCGCTCGCGTCTTCGGCCGCCGCCGCGCTTCTGGAGGCGATTCAACCCCTTGCTCAACGCTCGGACGCGGCCGCCTGAAAATCGCCGCCGGCTCCCGGGCCAGAGAAAAGCCGTCGCTACAGTGGAATGTTGTCGTGTTTCTTCCAGGGGTTCTCGAGCTTCTTGTTGCGCAGCATCGCCAGGATGCGCGACAGGCGGCGGCGGGTTGAATGGGGCATGATGACTTCGTCGATATAGCCGCGCTCGGCGGCCACGAACGGCGAAAGGAAGCGCGCTTCATATTGAGCGGTTCGCTCGGCGATCTTGGCGGGATCGGCGATATCGGCGCGGAAGATGATCTCGACCGCGCCCTTGGCCCCCATCACCGCGATCTGCGCGGTCGGCCAGGCGAGGTTGACGTCGCCGCGCAAATGCTTTGACGCCATCACGTCATAGGCGCCGCCGAACGCCTTGCGGGTGATGATCGTCGCCTTGGGAACGGTCGCCTCGGCATAGGCGAACAGCAGTTTCGCGCCATGCTTGATCAGCCCGCCATATTCCTGCGCGACGCCAGGCAGGAAGCCAGGAACGTCGACGAAAGTCACGATCGGAATATTGAAGCAGTCGCAAAAGCGCACGAAGCGCGCGCCCTTGCGCGAGGCGTCGCTGTCGAGCACGCCCGCCAACGCCATCGGCTGATTGGCGACGAATCCAACCGTGCGCCCCTCGATGCGCGCAAAGCCGGTGACGATGTTCTTGGCGTGGGCTTCCTGGATTTCGAAGAAATCGCCCTCGTCGACGACTTTCGTAATCAGTTCCTTGACGTCATAGGGCTTGTTCGGATTGTCGGGAACAAGCGTGTCGAGCGACATGTCGATCCGGTCGGGATCGTCGAAACTCGGGATATGCGGGCCGTCGACCGTGTTCGAGGCGGGAAGAAAATCGATCAGCCGGCGCATCTGCAACAGCGCCTCTACGTCATTGTCGTAGGCGCGGTCGGCGATCGACGAACGGGACGCGTGAACCGAGGCGCCGCCGAGCTCCTCGGCGGTGACCGTCTCGTTGGTGACGGTCTTGACGACGTCGGGGCCGGTGACGAACATGTAGCTGGTGTCGCGCACCATGAAGATGAAATCGGTCATCGCCGGCGAATAGACGTCGCCGCC
>JBEKSH010000102.1:0-7350 GCA_049517235.1 Roseiarcus sp.
CTGACGAGACGGTCATATATGAAGGATTCGCCTTCGACCACGACGTCGACCTCGTCGCCAACTACGCCCGTTCGGTGACGTCGATGAAGGCGCGTCTCGGTGTTGGCGGCGTCCTCGCCGTCGAACCAGAGAGCTTCTCCGCAAAACTGGGCGCGCTTCTGGGCGCTGATCGCACGATTGATGTGACGCCGACGCTCCGCCGGGCGCGGGCCACGAAAACAATGACCGAAATGCAGCTCATGCGCAGATCGGCACAAGCAGCGGCGCTCGGCCAGGAGACATTTTACAAGGCGACGCGGGCCGGCCGCACCGAACTCGACGTGTTCGCCGAAATTCGCGCGGCGATCGAGAATTTCGCCGGTGAGCGCGCACCGATTGCCGGCGATTTCCTATCAGGCCGGGAGCGCACCGCCGGATTCACGGGTTGGCCGATCAATCGGACCATCCAGCTTGGCGATCCGGTAATGTCCGACCTGGCGCCGCGACTGTCAGGCTATTGGGGCGATTCTTGCGCCTCCTCCGTCCTTGGCGAGCCTGACGACGCCTACCTCAAGCTTTTCGGCGCCGCCAAAGGAGCGCTCGACCGAGCGATCGAGATCATGCGCCCCGGCCTAATCATCGCCGATCTCGACGCCGAGCTGCGTCGCCGCGTGGGCGCCGCCGGTTATGCCTATCCTCACCATTCCGGCCATTCCCTCGGCACAGAGGTGCACGAATGGCCGCGGCTGGTTCCCTACGAACGAACGGCCCTTGAGACCGGCATGTTCATCATGGTGGAGCCAGGCGCCTACGACCCGGAGATCGGGGGGGTTCGCACCGAATGGATGATTGAGATCACCGCGGACGGGTGCCGCGCAGTCGCGCCATTCGAACACCATCCAGGCATCGCCATCGAGTAACGCTGAGGTTATCCGAGCTCACTGTCGTCGGCAGAGGCCGGCGCATCACGGAGGGAAGAAAATGAGATGGAGGAATATCATATTAGCGGCGGCCGCGCTGGCCGCAGCAGGCCTCTCGGCCGCAAGTTCCTACGCCGCCGAGGCGTCGGCCGTCAGTCTTGAGGGGGTGAAGCTCGCCACGCCGACCGCGGAGCAGAAGGAAGCCCTGAACCTGCTGCCCGAGGCTTTGCGACCCTATTACGCCGGCTACTGGCTGCTCGCGAAAATTGCCCCGAACCCCTATGCGGGCTGGACGCCGCCCAAGGGTCCCTGGAAGTTCTGCTATAACGATTCCTATCAGGGAAATTCCTGGCGCCAGGCCGCGCTCGACAAGTACAAGGCCCTCGTCGACGATTACAAGAAACAGGGCTTCGCTTCGGGTGACCTCGTCGTTACTAATTCGAACAACGACATCAACGTTCAGCTCTCGCAACTCAACAATCTGGTTCGCGAAGGCTGCAACGTCATCTTGTCGATCCCGTCTTCGCCGACCGGGCTCTGTGCGGGCATCAAGGACGCTCACGACAAGGGCGTCCTCGTGGTGACCGTTGAGTCGCCGGTTGCGTGTCCAGAAGCGATCAATGTCGGCTTCAACGAGTATTTCGTCGCCGCTAAGACAGCCAAGTGGGTGGCCGATTCGACCGGCCACAAAGGCAACGTCTTCCTGGTTAACGGCATTCCCGGTCTCGCGCCGACGCTTGCCCGCCACCAGGCGGCGCTCGACGTCCTCGGCAACTTCCCCGACATCAAGGTGATCGGCGAAGTGGAGGGCCAATGGACGCCGTCGGTGGCCAAGACCAACACGCTGAAATTCCTCGCGACCCATCCGCAACAGATCGATGGCGTCGTCGACAGCGGTCTTGCCGCGGTCTCGGTGTGGCAGGCTTTCGAGCAGTCCGGTCGGCCGCTGCCCAAGATCAACGGGTTCGTCGGGGAATGCTCATATCTCGCCTATGTCAAGGAGAAGGGCATCCCGGTTTACTCAACCTCGCAGGGCGGCGGCGCCGCAATATGGACCGGCTTCGATGTTGCGACACGGATGCTGAACGGGCAGAAGCCGGTTGTCAGCACGTTGCTCATGCCGCTGCCTGAGATTACACCGGCCAATTTCGATCAATGGTACAAGCCCGACATGACCGTCCAGTCAACCTGCTTCGCCGATCCTCCGGACGGCCGACGCGTGTCGCCGGAGTTTCTGGACCAGTATTTCACCAAGGGCTGAACAAGCGCGTCGTTCTGCCCGGCCGCCGCTTTTTCTGAGCGGCGGCCGGCTCACAAATCCGAGGCCTCGGGAGCCGATGTCAAAAAGCGCGCTCGTCGCCTATGCGATGATTCCCACCCTGTTCGTCCTGAGCATGGCGATGATCCCGGGTTTCGGGTCATTCTCAAGCGTCGTCTCGCTCCTCGTGATTGCAAGCCTGCTCGGCATTGCGAGCATTGGCCAGACCCTGACAGTGATCCTCGGAGGCATTGATCTGTCGATCCCGGCGATCATCGGTCTTGCCAACGTGCTCACGGTGCGCTGGTACGGCGCCGGCGTCAGTTTCGCCCTCGTCGTCGTTCTGGTCGTAGCCATCGCGATGGCGATCGGCGCGCTAAACGGGATCGTCTCGCGCGTCCTCGGGGCGCACCCCCTGCTGACTACGCTTGCGGCGAGCTTCATGATTCTCGGCGGCGTCCTGGTCTATACAGAGGGCCAGACGGTCGGCACTGTTCCCGACTATCTGCTTCAGGCCGTTTCTCCAGCGGGGCGGACAGGGCCGATCCCATTGCCGCCAATCCTGATTATCTGGCTCTTCCTGACCGTTCTGATCGTCGCCATCGAGCAGCGGTCGGTGCTTGGCCGCTTCCTTTTCGCCAGCGGCGCCAGCGAGCGGGCCGCACGGATGTCGCTTGTTCCGGTCACGATGGTCTGGGCGGCCACTTTCGCCGTCAGCGCCGGGTGCGCTGCGGTCGCCGGCGTCCTGCTCGCCGGCTTCAGCGGCGGCGCTGATGCAAGCGTCGGCCAGCCCTACCTCTTCCAGACCGTCGCCGCCGTCGTCGTCGGCGGCACGGCGCTTTTGGGAGGCTCGGGCAGCTACGGGCGAACGTTTGCCGGGACCTTGCTGATCACCGAAATCACGACGCTCCTGATCGGCCTGGGCTTCAGCGATCGCATCCAGCAGATCATGCTCGGCCTGCTCATCATCGTCTTGGTGGCGATATATGGGCGCGAACCGCATGTTCGAAACCAGATCTGACGGACCTCGGACGGGTTCCGCGAACGGGAGAGGCATGGAAAGACCCGCGCCATTCGCGGCGCCGCCAAGCGGACGCTCCCTGCGCGCGGGCGGCCCGCCGCTGCTGCGCGTCGTCGGCCTTCGCAAGTCCTACGGGGCGACGAAGGCTTTGGTCGCTTGCAGCTTTGATGTCGCGTCGGGCGAAATCCGGGCGCTTCTCGGCGAGAATGGTTCGGGCAAGAGCACATTCGTCAAAATCCTAAGCGGGGTGGCGGCCGCGGACGCCGGCGAGGTCTCGATCGCTGGCGCGCCGACCGCGTTTCGCTCGCCGCGCGAGGCGCAGGCCCACGGCGTCGTCACCGTCTTTCAGGAGACGCTGGTCGCCCCGGAACTTTCCGTACTGGACAATATCTTCCTAGGCGTCGATGGGCTGTTGCGCTGGGGCCTGCGACGCCGCGATCAGCGGCGGTTGGGCAGGAGCGCGCTTGATGCGCTTGGCGCCGTCGCAGTCAATCTCGACGCGCCGGTCGATGCGTTGCCTCTTCATCACCGGCAGATCGTTACGCTTGCGCGGGCGATAGTCAGGCCCTCGCGATTGCTCATTCTCGACGAAGCGACCTCGGCGCTCGACGTCGACAGCCGCGACGCGCTGTTCCGCTATCTGAGGCGTCACTGCACCGCCGGCTCATCGGTCGTGTTCATCTCGCATCGAATGGACGAGATCGCCAGTCTCGCCGATTCCGTCACCGTGTTGCAGTCGGGCGAAACCACGGCGACGCTCGCCATCGACAGCGCGCCCAGCGAGCTTCTCATTTCAATGATGTCGCAATCCCGCGCCGGCGACGGCGAACCTGTCCGGCGGGAGCGACGATCGGCGGACGTCGCCCCTGCTCCGGTCCGCGAGCCGCGCTTTCGCGCCCGCGGCGTCGTTCTTCGGCCGGGCGGCCGTCCTATCGACATTGATGTGAAATCAGGCGAGATTCTGGGCTTCAGCGGCCTCGACGGCCACGGACAGGCCGATTTCCTCGGCGTGCTTGCGCGCTTGAGAAAGGCCGAAGGCGGGTCGGTCGAGGGCTGGAGCGAGGGGGCCTGGCGCCCGCTCCACACCATGCGCGAGGCAGTGCGCCATGGCGTCGCCTACGTGCCGCGCGACCGCAAGAATGACGGCCTCTTCGCAGGCCTGTCCGTGCTCGACAATTATGGCCTGCCAACGCTCTGGCGCGGTTCTCGCCTGTCCTTCATCGATCGGGGCGCGCTGTGCGAGCGGGCCGAGCGGGACCTTGCGGCCATGCACACGCTCTACGCCAGCCTTTCGGTGGCGGTCGGCCGTCTTTCGGGCGGCAACCAGCAGAAAATTCTACTCGCCCGGTGGATGGCCATCAAGCCCAGGGTCATGATTCTGGACGATCCGCTGCGGGGCGTCGACGCCGCCACCAAGGCGGAGATTTACGAGGTCTTCCGCGATCTTGCGTCGCACGGCGTCAGCCTGCTCCTGCTTTCGACGGAGATCGAGGAGTTGCTGATCACTTGCGACCGGGTCGTCGTTTTCCGCGAGGCGCAAATAAGCCGCATCGTGGAAGGCGCAAGCCTCACCCGCGAGGCGATTGTCGCGGCGATGTTTGGCCAAAAGGGAGTTGCGGGCGCGCCGCAGTCCGAGGCGGGACGGTCATGAACGCCCTCGCGAGCCTGCGTCGTCGCGTGGCCTATGCGCGCCCAGCGATAGCCTTCGCCGCGGCGCTTCTGGCCTTCAACGTCGCCGTCGACCATTCTTTCCTCGATCCGACGAACTGGCCGTCGATCCTCACTGTGGCGATGCCGTTCGTCCTCATCTCGATGGCGGCCGCGCCGGTCATCATGTCGGGGGGCATTGACCTGTCGATCGGACCGCTCGCCGGCCTCGCCAACGCGGTGCTGATCGGCGTGCTGGTTCCCCTCGGCGCCGGCTCCCCTTTCGTGGCGGTTCCCGCGACCATCGCAACGGGCGCCGCCGTCGGCTGCGTCAACGGCGCGCTTGTCGCCTGGCTCCGGGTCCCGCCGATCATCGCCACGCTTGGCTCCTATCTCGTCTTGTCCGGCCTGACGCTCGAGATTCTGCCGACGGCCGGCGGCCGCGCGCCCGACTGGATGATCGCGCTGGCCGGCCGCGCGGGCGTATTTCCCCTGCCGCTTCTGATTCTGGCCGCGGTCGCGCTGGCGTGGCTTCCGCTCCGTCAGTCGGCGTATGGCCGAAATCTGCTTGCGACCGGCGGCGATCAGCGCACGGCCTTCACTAGTGGAATCGACGTGACGATGGTCCGTTTTGTCGTCTATGTGCTCGCTGGCGTGATCGCCGCCGTGACCGGCTTTGCCTTCACCGTCGCTCTCGGATCCGGCGATCCGACGGCGGCCGCGCCCTACACGCTGATCGGTATCGCAGGCGCAGTGCTCGGCGGCGTCAGCCTGGCGGGCGGTCGCGGCGGTCTCCTTGGCGCCGCGGCGGGAGGAGCGGTGCTCTTTCTTGTGCAAAACCTGCTGAGCCTGGCGCACGTCTCGGCCTTCTACGCCCAAATCGCCTACGGCCTGATCCTCCTCCTGGCGCTGGCGCTCAACAGCATCGTTGATTTTTCGAGACGCCGCCGGGAACGCGCCGCCAATCTTGGGGGCGTCTGAAGCGCCGGCGATCAAGACCGGCGTTCCCTTGAGAACGTGAATCATATATGATTAATGATAACGCGATTGAGGCATCGCGCGCGAAATGGAGGCAAGGCGATGGGGAAAGATGGCGCTGTGAGGGACGAGACAGGCGTGGGAGGTGTGTCCGACGGCCCGCTCGCGGGCCTGCGCGTCGTCGATCTGACGCTTGCCATGGCCGGGCCTCTATCAACCCAACGTTTGGCCGACATGGGCGCCGAGGTAATCAAGGTGGAGGGTCCGACGCGGGCCGATTTCAGCCGCTCCGCGGTGATGGCCGACGTGCTTCTGGGCGGCGAAACCATTCCCTACCTCACCCTCAATCGCAACAAGAAGTCGGTGGCGCTCGACCTGAAGGTCGAAGAGGGACGCGAAATTCTCTATCGTTTGGTGAAAACGGCCGACGCTGTCGTCCAGAATTTCCGCCCCGGCGTCGCCGACAGGCTCGGCATCGGTTACGCGACGCTTAGCGCGCTGAAGCCAGACATCGTCTATGTCTCCATCTCAGGCTACGGCGACGACGGCCCGATGGTCGCGCGGCCTGGCCAGGACTTGCTCGTCCAAGCTTTCTCCGGTCTCACCTGGAATGCGGGGACAAAAAACGCGCCGCCCCATCCCTCGCCGGTCTACATGGTCGATGTGATGGCGTCGCACTTGGCGGCCGAGGGGCTGCTTGCCGGGATTGTGCAGCGGCAACGCACGGGTCGCGGCGCGGAGGTCAAGGTCTCGCTTCTGGGCGCGGCGCTGGAGGTGCAGATCCAGGAACTCTCGACTTACCTCACAACCGGGCGGCAGGCGCCGCGCGGCGGTCAGCCCTATGCGTCCACCTGGATGGAGCCGCCCTACGGGATTTATCGCACTGCCGACGGCTGGCTGGCCATCGCCCAGTCGAGTCTGTCGGCGATCGCCAAGGTCTTGGGCTCTGAGGCGCTCGCCCGACTTGCAATGGAGAAGCCTCAGGACCCCGAAGACCGCGACGGCGTCAACCGCTGGCGCGATCGCGTCTACCCCGCGGTCGCCGATGCGATCGCGAACTGGAAGACAGAAGAGGCGGTCGACGCGCTCTTTGCCGCCGGCGTCTGGTCGGGGCCAGTCAACGACTACGCAGCCGTCAGGAGCCACCCGCAATTTAAGTCCTTTTTCGTCACCTACGAACATCCGCGCGCCGGCGCGCTGACCACGACCGCGCCCACCGTCCGCTTCTCGACAGATCCATCGACGCGGATGGGCGGCGCGCCGGCTCTTGGCGAACATACCGCCGATATCCTCAGGAGCCTCGGCTATTCGGACGCCGAGACGGAAGCGCTCTATAGGTTGGGAGTGGCCGCATGATCGACGAGATCGTCATCGAAAAGCCCGGCAACGGCACGGCTGAATTAGTGCTGAATCGTCCTGCCAAGCACAACGCTATCACGCCTGCGATGTCGGCGGCGATTCGCGAGGGTCTGGCGGCGCTCGAAAGCGACAGCGGCGTCCGCTGTGTAATCGTGCGAGGTGCAGGCGAGCGCGCTTTCTGCGCCGGC
>JBEKSH010000103.1:0-7349 GCA_049517235.1 Roseiarcus sp.
CGAACAGGTCGTCTATCCCTCGCAAGAACTCAGGACCGTGCTCGAAAAGACGCTCGGCGTGCCGCTGTTTCAGGAACAGGCGATGAAAATCGCCATTGTCGCGGCGGGGTTCACGCCCTCGGAAGCCGACAAATTGCGCCGCGCGATGGCGACGTTCCGGCGCGTCGGCACGATCGGCTCGTTTGAGACGAAGATGATCGAGGGCATGGCGGCCAGGGGCTATGATCGCGATTTCGCCGCGCGCTGCTTCAAGCAGATCGAGGGCTTCGGCGAATATGGATTCCCCGAGAGCCATGCGGCGAGCTTCGCGTTGCTGGTCTACGCCTCGGCCTGGATGAAATGCCGCTACCCCGACGCCTTCTGCGCGAGCCTTCTCAATGCGCAACCGATGGGTTTCTACGCGCCTTCGCAGATCGTGCGCGACGCGCGCGAACACGGCGTGGAGGTGAGGGAGGCGGATGCGAACCTGTCGGATTGGGATTGCACGCTGGAAGGGGCGGATGAACCCTTCTCCCGCTGCGCGGGCGAGCCCTTCTCCCGTGAAACGGGAGAAGGTGGCCCTCGCGTCAGCGAGGGTCGGATGAGGGCGGTTGGGCCGAGCGAGACCTCAGGCGTCGTGGACGCCACAACCGCCCTCATCCGGCGCTGCGCGCCACCTTCTCCCGCCTTGCGGGAGAAGGGGTTCCCCATCCACCGCCGCCACGCGGCGATGGCCCCTGATATCCGCGCGACCCATGCGGTGCGCCTCGGCCTGCGGCAGATCATCGGCGTGCGCGAGGACGATATGAGGATTCTCATCGAACGGCGCGGCGCGGGCTATGATTCCATCCGGGATCTCTGGCTGCGCACGGGGCTCAACGCCGCCGTTCTGGAGCGGCTTGCCGACGCCGACGCCTTTCGCTCGCTGGGCCTTGACCGGCGCGTCGCCCTGTGGGCGGTGCGGGGGCTTGACCGGGTCGGCGACCAGGACGATCTGCCGCTGTTTTCGGCGAGCCGTCCCGCGCGCGAGCATGAGCCCGACGCCAGGCTGCCGCCGATGCCGCTGGGCGCGCATGTTGTGGAGGATTATCGCCGCCTCTCGCTGTCCCTCAAGGGCCATCCCGTCGCCTTCATGCGCCGGCGCCTGGAGGCGCGCGGGATATTGCGCAGCGAGGCGCTGGCGGGCGTCGCCACGGGCAAACGCGTCGCCGTCGCCGGCCTCGTGCTGGTGCGCCAGCGTCCCGGCACCGCCAAGGGCGTCATTTTCATGACGATCGAAGACGAGACGGGCGTCGCCAACATCATCGTCTGGTCGAAAGTCTTCGAGCGGCTGCGCCCCATCGTGATCGGCGCGCGGTTTGTCGCGGTGACCGGCAAGCTGCAGAGCGAAGACGGCGTCATTCACCTCATCGCCGAGCGGATGGAGGATCTGACGCCGATGCTTGGGCTGTTGTCCGAGCGCGGCCCGGGGATCGATGGAGCCGCCCGCGCCGACGAAGCCCGCCGTCCGCCGCCCGCCGACGGGGACAGGCGGGGAAGCACGCACGAGCGGCGTTTTTCGAATGCGCCGGCGCCGGCCGCCCAGACGATCGACGGGGCAGAGCGCGATCTCATCAGCGCAATGCCGGGCGGGCGGAACTTTCAATGAGGGGAAACGAGCGAAGCGCCGCAAGACCATAAGCGGAGCCGATTTGAACCTTTACCCGCTTCTCTTCCCCTGCCCGCGCAGCGCATCCTCCAGCCGCATTGTCGCCGATCCCGGCTTTAGCGGTTGCTGCTGGCTGTCGTGGGGCGCCCAGCCGGCGAGCCAGACGAGATCGAAAGTGGCGCGCAGCCGGCCGTCCCCGTCGGCGAAGCGCTCGGCATAGATTTCGGCGGCGCGAAACAGCACGTCGCGGCGCAGGGCTAAGCGGCTGCGGACGGCCAGCGCGTTGGTAGCGCCCATCGCGCGCAAATCGCGCATCAGGGCGAGCATGTCGCCGTAGCGCGTCACCACGCGGTCGAGATCGACCACCGGCAGCGCGAAGCCGGCGCGCTGCAGCAGCGCGCCCAAAACCCGCACGTCGGCGAAAGGCGCGACGCGCGGCGAGGCGCCCGATCGAATTTCGCTTTCGGCCGCCGTAAGGCTTTGTCGCAGCTCGTTCAGGCTTTCGCCGCCGACCAGGCAGCCGAGAAACAGGCCGTCGGGCTTCAAAGCGCGGCGGATTTGAACCAGCGCGCCCGGCAGATCGTTGACGCCCTGCAGCGCCAGCATCGAGACGATGAGATCGCAGCGCCCATCGCCGAGCGGCGAGCGCTCCTCGTCGACGACCGCTCGCGCATAAGCCCCCTCGCCGACGCCGCAGGCCGTCGGGGCGGCGCGAAGGACAAAGCCGATCCGCCCCTCCCCGGCCAGCGCCCGGGCGGCGTGCGGGCCGGGCGTCGCCAGATCGACGGCGACGCCAAATTGACGTTTGACCAGCGAAAGCCGATCGGCGAGCTCGTCCGCCGCGCGTCGCAGCAGAAAATCGGCGCCGCTCGCCTCGGCGAACGCCCGTTGCGCCCGCACCAGCCGTCGCCGCGCGAGCGGGCGGTCGAATATCTCGTGGGCGATGGGCTGGCCGGGCGCGGACACGGCGAGGCTTATGGCCCCGCCGCCCACTCGCGTAAAGCCGAGACGTGCGCTAGGCTGCCGTATATGCAAGCGCCGCCGGCTGAAATCGACGCTCTCCCCTGGCTTGGCGCCTGGCCGCGTCTGGCCGGCGCCATAGCCTCATTGGGGCGCGCCACGCTGGATGCGATCTATCCGCCGACCTGCCTCGCCTGCCGGACGGCGACCGCCGAGACCGGTGCGCTTTGCCCGCAATGCTGGCGCCAGATGCGCTTCATCGAGCGGCCGTTTTGCGACCGGCTGGGGACGCCGTTCGAGCAGGACCTCGGCCCCGGGCTGCTGTCGCCGCAGGCGATCGCCGACCCGCCCGTGTTCGCGCGCGCGCGCGCCGTGGCGCGTTTCGAGGACGGCCCGGCGCGCCAGCTTGTGCATCGGCTCAAATATTCCGACCGCGGCGAGCTCGGCAAGCCGATGGGGCGCTGGATGGCGCGCGCCGGCGCCGACATTCTGGCCGGCGCCGACGCGCTGGCCCCCGTGCCGCTGCATGCGCTGCGCCTGTGGACGCGACGGTTCAATCAGGCCGCGGCGCTGGCTCACGCCATCGGCGCGGAAACCGGCGCGCCATGCGAGCCCTTTCTTCTGACTCGCGTCAAGGCGACACGGAGCCAGGTCGGACTCAGCCGCGCGCAGCGGGCGGACAACGTCCAGGGCGCCTTTCGCGCGCCCGCGGAGGCGGAGGCGCGCCTGAAAGGGCGCCGGATCGTCCTCGTCGACGATGTCCTGACCTCAGGCGCGACCGCCAACGCGGCGGCGCGGGCGCTGCTGCGCGGGGGCGCGGCTCAGGTCGACGTGCTGGTTTTTGCGCGGGTTGTGACAAGCGCTTGACATCCCATATGATAGTCGTCGCGCCAACCGTCGAACAGCCGCGAGTCAAGGGCCAATGATGCCGCCGATCGTTGTCTATACGAAGTCCACCTGTCCCTATTGCGACGCCGCGAAGGCGTTGTTGCGCAAAAAGAGCGCGCCGTTTGAGGAAATCCGCGTCGATGGCGACCGGAGCGCGCAGGCCGCGATGGCGGTCAAGGCGGGCGGCCGCTGGACGGTTCCGCAGATTTTCATCGGCGAGCGCCATGTCGGCGGTTGCGACGATATCCATGCACTCGAAGCGGCGGGTCAGCTCGACCCGTTGCTCGCAGGCTGAAACATGATCAAATATGCGCTCGCTTGCGAAAAAGACCATTCGTTCGAAAGCTGGTTCCCCGACAGCGGAAGCTATGAGACGCAAGCCAGGCGCGGCCTGATCGCCTGCCCTGTCTGCGCCTCGACGCGGGTCGCCAAGGCGATCATGGCGCCGGCGATCGTCGGCGGCCAAAAGGCGGAGCGGCGGCCCATCGAGGCGTCGCCCGCCCCTGTCGCGCTTCTCGACGAACGGCAGCGGCGCCTGCGCGAGATGGCGCGCCATCTGCGCGATGAGATCGTCGCCAATACCGACGACGTCGGGAGAAAATTCCCCGAAGAAGCGCGCGCGATCCATGAAGGCGACGCGCCGGCGCGCTCGATCCGCGGCCAGGCGACGCCGGACGAAGCGCGAGCGCTGATCGATGAGGGCGTCGGCGTCCTGCCGCTGCCGTTCCTGCCCGACGAATTCAATTGACGATCTGCCCTTCTCCCGCCGGCGCTACTGCTCCTCCTCCACGCTGAACTCCGACGCCTCGATGACCGTGGTGCCGATCATCGTCCTGACCGAAATGCGGTAGGGCAAAAGGACGCGCGCCGATTCGATCGGAGCGAGCCACAGCTCTATGTTCTTGTTCTCCGTCATGAATTTCGTCCCCGGCCGATCGGGGCGATGGCCGGCGATCGGCACGTAGCGGACGGCGCAGACCGCGACGGGGCCGTGGTAGCCGGTGGCCGTCACGCGTCTCTGGCCGACATAGGCGAGGCGCACGTCGAAGCGGGTGTAGCCGTCAAACACCGGGATGGTGCGATCGCAGGCGGCCGGGCCGACGAGCGGATCGCCGCCGGGAACCGCGACGATAAACGCGCCGACCGGGTCGAGCACCCCTCGCTTGTCCTGATCCCTCAGCGGCACGCGGTCGGGCTTGTCTTCGAACGGCGGCGAAATGTCGACGCCGGTCACCGCGCTATCGGCCAAGCTCATCCGCATCGTTCGCGTCAATTGAGAATTGGCCGCCGTCACCGCGTAGGACTCGGGCAGGATGCGGCCGTCGACGATAGCGCCGCTGCCGTTTACGGCGCCTCTCGATTTCGACACCAGCCACGCCAGGCCCGTCAATTTCGCCCTGGCCTCGATGCGGTAGCCTGTGCGACGGATCTGGCCGGTGGCTCCCGCCGTGCCGATCGGCAGCCCGAGCAGACTGACGTTGTAGGTGGCGCGCCACAAATCCGCCTGGGCGCCGGCCGCGCCGCCCGTCAGGAAAACCAGCGTCATGGCGACGCGGCTCGCTCGCCAAAAGACCGGAAAAGCAAGCGTATGCGTGGACATTTGGAGACTTCTCGGGCCGATGGATCGATTCGCTTCTAGCATCCGTGGCGCCAAAATCCGACCCCTTTATGGCTCTGCGGCCTCGCTCAAAATCCGAAAGCGAAGCGGGCCCGGGCCGAGGGGGATTCGCCCGCTCTCGCCAGCGGACAGCCACACGGCGCGTCGGCGGCGCGCTAGCGCTTCAGCACCGATTGGGCGACGCGCGCCTGCCAGCCCTCGCGCTCCAGCTCGGGGGTCGTATATTCCTCCTGCGGCCATCCAACGCAGAGATAGGCGATGAAGGACCAGGTCGCCGGGATGTCGAGCGTCGCGGCGACGGCGGAAGGGTCGAGGATAGAAACCCAGCCGACGCCAATTCCATGCATGCGCGCGGCGAGCCAGAAAGTGTGCAGCGCGCAGACCGCCGAATAGCGCCGCATCTGCGGCATGGTCCGCACGCCGAGCCCATGCCCCTGCGGCGTTGCGTCGTCGCAGAAAACGGCGAGGTGAACGGGGGCCTCGCGCAAGCCTTCGAGCTTCAGGCGCGCGTAAGTCTGCGCCCGGTCTCCGCTATAGGTCGCGAGCGCCGCGCTGTTGGCTGCTTCGAAATTGGCGATGATCGCCGTCCGGCGGCCGGGATCGTCGACGCGCACCAACCGGGTCGGCTGGCAATTGCCGACCGACGGCGCGAAGGAAGTGAGATCGAGCAGAGACCCAAGCAGCGCCTCGGGAACCTCGTCGCGCCGAAAACGCCGGACGTCGCGCCGCCAGGCCAGCAGGTCGACGAATCCGGCTTGGAACGATGCGTCGAAAACGGGGCTATCCCGCGAGCAGGACGAAGCGGACATCGGCGGAAACATCCTCGCGCGGATCCCCCGCGCCTGACATTCCCTATCAGCCTTTGCTGGCGCGCTGCAAAGAGCCCTTTTACCTCGCGCGCGAAGGCGCCATATAGCACAAGGCCAAGCCGCGCCTGTGGCCATGACCCGCGCGCCCTTCCCCTCGCCCCTTTCGCGGGATAAGGGGGGCGCGCGCCTTTTCCCCTTGCCCTTCGGGAACCATGAACGAATCCGATCCCGTCGCGCGCCGGCGCACCTTTGCGATCATTTCGCATCCTGACGCCGGCAAGACGACCTTGACCGAAAAGATATTGCTGTTCGGCGGCGCCATCCAGCTCGCCGGGGAAGTGCGCGCCAAAGCCAATCGGCGCCAGACGCGCTCGGACTGGATGGGCATCGAGCGGGCGCGCGGCATTTCGGTGGTCACGTCGGTGATGACTTTCGACTATGCCGGTTGCGTGTTCAATCTGCTCGACACGCCCGGCCATGAGGACTTTTCCGAGGACACGTATCGCACGCTGACCGCCGTCGATTCGGCGGTGATGGTGATCGACGCGGCCAAAGGCATTGAGGCGCGCACGCGCAAATTGTTCGAAGTCTGCCGCTTGCGCGACATTCCCATCGTGACCTTCATCAACAAGATGGACCGCGAAACACGCGACCCCTTCGATCTGCTCGACGAAATCGAAAAAACGCTCGCCCTCGATACGGCGCCGCTGACCTGGACGATCGGGCGCGCGCGCACGCTCGCCGGCGCCTATGACATCCGGCGCCGGACGCTTCGCGGGCTACAAAAGGACAGCGCCGAGATCGCCGTCTCGGGGCCCGGCGATCCCGCCGTCGCCGCGCTGTTGCCCGAGCACGAGCGCGCAGCGGCTATCGAGGAGCTGGCGCTGGCGGTGGACGGCTGCCGGCCGTTCGACAAACAGGCGTTTCTCGAAGGCCATCTGACGCCGGTGCTGTTCGGCAGCGCGTTGCGCGATTTCGGCGTGCGCGATCTCATCGACGCGATGGTCGAGTTCGCGCCCCCGCCGCGCGCGCAGGAAGCCGCCGGGCGCGTCGTCGCCGCCGACGAGCCGAAAATGACCGGCTTCGTGTTCAAGATCCAGGCGAACATGGACCCCAACCACCGCGACCGCATCGCCTTCATGCGCGTGTGCTCGGGCAAATTGTCGCGCGGCATGCGCGCCAAGCTGGTGCGCACCGGCAAATGGATCACCCTGTCCGCGCCGCAATTCTTTTTCGCGCAGGACCGCTCGCTCGCCGAGGAGGCGTTCGCCGGCGATGTCGTGGGCATTCCCAACCACGGCCTGCTGCGCATCGGCGACACGCTGAGCGAGGGCGAGGACATCGTGTTTCGCGGCGTGCCGAGCTTCGCGCCGGAAATCCTGCGCCGAGTCAAGCTCGCCGACGCGATGAAGGCCAAGAAGCTGCGCGACGCGCTGCAGCAGATGGC
>JBEKSH010000104.1:0-8639 GCA_049517235.1 Roseiarcus sp.
CCGCAAGCTTCCGGGTTTCGCTCATTGCGCCCACTCCGAACGATCCATGATAACACAAATGCTCGGCCAAATCCGTCAATGTGGACCGTCTCAGCCGAAAGAAGGCGCCCCGTCTCATTCGGCGCAGAGCCGCGTAGGGCCGAGAGCTGCGCCCCTAGCGTGCACTCTTGGAACGTGGGTCGGTGCAAGACGATCAGTGCAGAATTCTGATGCGAACGTCTCCTTACCACCCACAGCGGCCGGTCGGGACCAATGCCCTGGACACGCCGTATCGTCCGGGCGATCATCGCCCCAGGGTGGTCTGAGGAGCGGGAATGGATGTCGGGGCTTGGCTGCGCGGCCTCGGGCTTGGCCAGTATGAGGGCACGTTTCTCGAGAGCGAAATTGAGGCGGATGTTCTGCCAGAGTTGACGGAAGTCGATCTCGAAAAGCTCGGCCTTCCGCTTGGACCTCGCAAGCGCATCCTGAAGGCGATCGCCGCTCTGAACGCCCCAAGCGAAACGGTGGCGGCTCCAGTCGCTGCGTCCGCGCCGCCGCCGGCAGCTACGGCCGAGCGTCGACAGCTCACGGTGATGTTCTGCGATCTCGTCGGCTCGACGGCGTTGGCGGCGCAGCTCGATCCCGAAGACATGGGCGATTTGATCCGCGCGTTTCACGGAGCGGTCGCAGCGGCGGTGGCGCGCTTCGACGGCCATGTCGCCAAGTGGATGGGCGATGGGGCGCTGGTGTATTTCGGCTATCCCCGCGCGCATGAGGATGACGCCGAACGAGCAGCGCGAGCAGCCCTCGGGTTGGTGGATGCGATGCGGGCGCTGCGTGAAGAGCGCGGCGTCGCGCTGGAAGTGCGTGCCGGCATCGCTACCGGCCTCGTGGTCGTGGGCGAACTGATGGGCGAGGGCGAGGCGCGCGAACGTGGTGTTGTCGGCGAGACGCCGAACCTGGCTGCGCGTCTGCAGACGCTGGCCGAGCCGGGCAACGTCGTAGTTGCCCAATCGACGCGGCGACTGCTAGGCGGGGCGTTCGAGCTAAAGGCGTTGGGGCCGCAGGTCTTGAAGGGCTTCGCCGCTCCGGTTCCGGCCTGGTCGGTCGTGCGCGAGACCGAAAACATCAGCCGGTTTGAGGCGTCGCATTCCGAAGCGATGACGCCGTTCGTCGGCCGCGAGCAGGAAGTGGCGCTGCTGCTCGACCGTTGGCGGGACGCGGCCGAGGGTGAGGGCCAGGTTGTGCTGCTGTCGGGCGAGGCCGGCATCGGCAAGTCGCGGATCGTGGCGACGCTGCGCGAGCGGATCGGCGGCGCTATTGCGCAGCAGGCGGCAGCGCATCCACGCCGACATCGCGCGGGCGCTGGTCGAGCGTTTCTCGGATCAGATCGAAGCCGCGCCGGCGGTCATCGCCCGTCATTACACTGAAGCGGGGCTCCACGAGCCGGCGGCTCGCTATTGGCTGAAGGCGGCGGAACTGTCGCTGTCGCGCTCAGCCCCGGTAGAGGCCGACCGTTATATCGACGCCGGCCTCGCGCTGATCCCGCGCCTGACGGACGGTCCGGACCGCCAATCTCTTGAACTGGCGTTGCGCGTCGCCCGCACCAATGCGCTATTGCCGCTGAAGGGCTACACTGCGCCGGAAACAGTCGCGGCCCTCACTGCGGCAAAGCGACTTCTCGACGCCGGCGTCGGGACCGGCCTGCAGCGTTTCTCCGTGCTCTATGGCCTTTGCGCGGCCAACTACATCGCGGCGCAGCATGAGCTTGCGCTGGCTCTGGCGCGCCAAATTGTGGAAATCGCCGACCGGCAGGACGATACGACCTGCCGGCTCGTCGGCCATCGTCAGCTCGCCACCGTGCAGGTCTTGATGGGGCAGCACCGTGAAGCCCTGGAAAGTCTGCAACGGGCCGAGCGAGACCGCGATCCCAACCGACAAAGGCTACTCAGCTATCGCTTCGGATACGATCCCGGTCTCGCAGTCCTTTGCTGGAAGATATGCGCGCTGGTGTTACTCGGCCTCTTCGACCAAGCGGCGCGGGTCAGCGAGAACGTGCGGGTCGAACTCCCAAGCCATAGCCATGCCCCCACTGTCGCAGCGTGCAGATCCCTTGCCGAGGCGTATCCCCAGCTTTGGTCAGGCGACTATGAAGCGTGCGAACGCCATAGCGCCGAAATCGTCGCCTATTGCACCGAAAAGAAGGTGGAGCAATTTCGCCTATTGGGCGCAGCCGTCCACGCTTGCGCCCGAGCCATGCGCGAACCGACACAGGAAAATATCGCGGCAATTCGCGCCACGATCGACGCCGGGCACCGATCCGGCGGACACGTCAACAACTGCATCTTTCTATCTTTCCTTGCGGAAGCCCTGCTGGGCGCGGGCGATGTGACCGGCGCAGAAGCGACGCTGCAAGGAGCCTTCGCCTTCGCCGAGCAATCCGGAGAGCGATACTGGCTCGCCGACTTGCATCGCCTCGACGGCCAAGTTGCCCTCAAACGGCCGGAGCCGGACCGGGCGCGAGCGGAAGCCTGCTTCCTGCAGGCCATCGACGTTGCCCGTAGCCAAGAAGGGCGCATGCTCGAACTCCGCGCTGCGATCGACCTCGCCCGGCTGTGGCACGACACGGGCTCAGGCCGCGATCCCCGCGCGCTGCTGGAGCCGATCCTCGCCGCGATCGAGGGGGGCGGGACCACGCGTGATGTCCGCAACGCCCGCGCCCTCCTCGCCGAACTCGTCTGATCGGTATCGACAATCCGACGAGCCGACGCGGATTTCGCACGATTTTGACCGGGTCTTCGTGCTAATCTGATCGTGGATAGGGGCCGCCATGACCGAGACCCGGAAACTCGCGGCGATCCTGGTGTCCGATGTGGTCGGATACAGCCGGCTCGCCGGCGCGGACGAGGATCGCACGCTGGCGCGGCTGCGGGCGCTGCGGAGCGATCTGATCGACCCGACCATCGCCGTGCATCATGGTCGCGTGGTCAAGCGCACAGGCGACGGTTCGATCGTCGAGTTTCGCAGCGTGGTTGACGCTGTCCGCTGCGCGATCGAGGTGCAGAACGGCATGGTCGAGCGGAACGCAGGCGTACCGCCAGAGCGCCGTATCGAATTCCGGGTCGGCATTCACCTCGGTGACGTCGTCGAGGAAAGCGATGGCGACTTGATGGGCGACGGCGTCAATATCGCCGCGCGGCTCGAAGGCGTCGCCAAGCCAGGCGCGATCTGCCTTTCCGAGGATGCGTATCGCCAGGTGAAAGCGCGGCTTGATCTGGCGGTCACCGATCTTGGCCCGACGCAACTCAAGAACATTGCCGATCCGATGCGGGTTTACTCGCTACAGGTCGGCGTCCCCGCCCAGGCCAGGCCAGCTACGCCAGCGGAGCCCGCTGCGCCGGAAAAACCTTCGGCGGGGCTCGCGCTGCCCGACAAGCCGTCGATCGCGGTCTTGCCGTTCCAGAACATGAGCGGCGACCCGGAGCAGGAGTATTTCGCCGACGGGATGGTCGAGGACATCATCACCGGGCTGTCGCGGATCAAATGGCTGTTCGTGATCGCTCGCAATTCGAGCTTCGTTTACAAGGGCAAGGCCGTCGACGTGCGACGGGTCGGGCGCGAGCTGGGCGTGCGCTATGTGCTGGAGGGCGGCGTGCGCAAGGCGGGCAATCGCGTGCGCATCACCGCGCAGCTGATCGAGGCCGAAACCGGGGCGCATCTCTGGGCGGACAAATACGACGGCGCGCTGGAGGACGTTTTCGACCTGCAGGATCAGATCACCGAAAATGTGGTCGGCGCTTTGCAGCCGACGCTTACAAAGGCGGAGATCGAGCGTGCGCGGCGCAAGCCACCGGCCAATCTCGATGCTTATGATTACATGCTTCGCGCAACGCCGCATGTGATCGCCAATACGCCTGCTGAGATTGCTGAGGCCATACGCCTCCTCAACGAGGCGCTGCGTCTCGATCCGAACTACGCCGTTGCGCATGCCTTGCTCGCCAATGCCTACGGACAGATTTTCCGTGCCGCCACCGGCCCGCAGCGCGAAGAAGCGCAGACGCTCGGCATGACCCATGCCCGCCGCGCCATATCTCTTGGCGACGATGACAGCGGCGCCCTGGCCCATGGCGGATTTATGCTGCTTATCATGGGGCAGGATACCTACGCGGCCCGCGCCGCTCTCGACAAGGCCGTGACGCTCAATCCCAATTCGTCGATCGCTCTCACCTACCGGAGCCTCGTGCTGACGACCGCTGGCGAACCGGAGGCGGCTGTCGAGGATGCGACCAAGGCGCTGCGCCTCAGCCCGCGTGACAGCGCGAGTTACCTGGCCGAGCTCGCCATTGCGATCGCCCGGATCGCTCTCGGCCAATACGAAGACGCGGTGACTTGGGCAAGGAGGGCAATTGAGACAAACCCGCGTTTTCCGATGTCCTACGCCTGGTTAATCGTTGCGGAATGCGGGCGCGGCAACCGGCATGAGGCCGAGACCCGGCTGCGGCAAATCGCGGACATCATTCCGGACTTCGGCCCTGAGAAACTGCTCAATGTGTTCCAAATGTTTCCCCCCGCCATCAAAAACAAAAGTTTGGACCTGATCCGCTCGGCCGGGTTGATCCGGGGTTAGCGGCCATGCGGACGACCAAGACGAGGAATGCGCCAAGGCCGGCCTCGACGCGGTGACGGACGACCCGAAGTAGCGTTCGGCTGGGACCGGGCGGGGGGTCCAGACGCGATAGGCGGCGAAGCAGGCGGCGCTGTCGAGGATTGCGCTCTGGTCGCTCTCGGCCACGCGCCTTCAGGTCCTCCGACACAGGGGCCGTCCCGGCCAAAGCGGCCTGTAGTCGGTCATCAAGCGCCTTCAGAGGTCAAAATCCCGTGACGGCGGGAATGAAGTCCGAGGCGCTTCATCTCGTCGCGCCTTCGCAACGGCGGCGTTGGCGGCGCGCACGGCCCGGCCTTCATCCCCAGTTTCGGCAAGCACATTGTTGGCCACCTCGCTCCACAGCCTGCATAAGTGCGGGGTGTCGGCCGTTCGCTCAGTCGCTCACCAAATCGCCGAACAGCTCCCGGTTCTCGCCATTAAAACGCGCGAGTTGGATTTGCCGAATGGGATAGAAATTGTCGGGCGAGGTGTTGATCTTTATGCCGGGCAGCAACATCGGCACTTCGAGGTCCTTGATATTCGTTGCCTGTCGCATGATGCTCTCGCGCGACGGGTCGCCAAGCGCCTCGTCGAGCATGTGGAAAGGTCGGGCTCTGTCCTCATAAAGCGACCGCCAGATGGCCGCTCAGCTGCTCTGGGCGCTTAGGTGTTCAACCGGTTTGATAGTCGCGGCAATGCCCGCCCCCCCCCCGGCCCCAAACCGACCGCCGGAACCTGCCGGGCGGCCGATTACGGCAACTTCCATTTGCCGCTCGGCGAGAAGCAAATCCCCATCGTGCCGTCTGCAGCTGGCTTGCCTGCGGCGGTAACGGTGTACGTGCCGCCGCCGCTGATGCCTTTCCACTTCCCTGTGCCAGAGAGAAACGTCCAGACGCCCGGCTTATCGGGAACGTCGACAGTCTCGCCAATGAACGTGTCGCCCGAAGGGTCCGTCCACAGGCAGGCGGTGGTCGCAGAGAACTTGCCCTGCAACACGCGGTGATAGGCCATGCAGTGAGCCGTCGCATTCTGCAGTGGTCCCTTAAAGGCCGCTTCCGCTGGGACGACGCCATTGAACTCCCACAGGGACACTGTGAGGTCCGGCTCGCTGTACAGCACTGTGTCCTTCGACTGGCCGCAAACGGTGAGACCGGAGTAATCGGTTTTCCGCCAGGTCGACGCGGCCAAGATGATGGAAGACTTCTTCGCCGCGGCGACGTGGCTGAAATCGCGCCCGGACAGCACCGGCAGACTTGGCGCGGTCGGCTTCTGCTTCGGCGGCGGCATTGTCAATCAGCTGGCGGTGCGGATGGGCGCTGATCTTGCCGCCGCGGTTCCATTCTACGGAGTTCAACCCAGCGCCGCCGACGCGGCCAAGATCAAGACGCCGATAAACGCCCAATACGGCGAACTCGACACGCGCATCACCAGTGGCTGGCAAGCGTTCGACGCCGCCCTTACGGCGGCGCACGTGCCGCACGAAGGTCATATCTACAAGGGAGCCAATCACGGCTTCCACAACGACTCGACCCCCCGCTACGACGAAGCCGCAGCCAAAGACGCCTGGCAGCACACTCTCGATTGGTTCACCAAGTACCTGCGGGCGTGAACCGTCGCCGTCGCGGCCCTACGATTTGGGCACCAAGCGTTTGATTTTCACCGCTAGGAGGACAACACTGCGCTCGTCACGTCTTCAACGTGGTGCAACAAGTATATCAGCCGCTCCTCCTCGTTGAACATCGGCGTATTGAGGGGACGCCAGTATCGCTCAACGAAATGGCCATCGGGAGCCCGCACGTCATAGCGTTGAATTTCCATGGCGTGTGGTTTTCTTGTTTCGCCCGCGATCCGCAGCGACGCGTACAGGGTGCTGACGCCGTTGGCGGAGGGGTCACTGGGATCGTCGGGGAAGATTTCGAATAGTGGTTTGCCCAACACTCGATCCGGGGCGATCATGGTCGCATTGGCGTAGGCGTCATTAACGACCAGAATATGCAAGCCAGGACCGCAGTCGACGGCCATATAGGGCTTTGGCGAGCCTCCAAACTCGCGCTCGAAATGGCTCACGCTCTCAAGGTCTCGGCTGAACCGCTCCTGAACGTGTCCCGACGGCGATGGATCACTGCCCATGCCGATTTCGGTGGCGTCAAGAAGCGCCAGGTCGTGTCGCGCCGACAGGAGAAGCGACCGAAGCGTGCGCTGCGACACCTTGTCGGTTTTTTCCGTGAGGAGCCGCTGAAAGCGCATAATGTTTTGGTGCAATATAAAACGCTGCACGGTCCGCCTCCGTGACCGAAATCGCGAGCGATCCTCGGATGGTTGAGCCCGATTTCGCAAAGCCGCAATCCCTAAGCCCACTTTGCGCCTTCCAAACTTCATGTGCAAGAATTGCTGTGGCGCAAGCTCCGACAGGCACTGTGGGCGGCTGAACGGGTCAGCGTCCCCAGGGCTGCGGTGACGCCGAGGCCAATGAACGAGGTGCCGGCGAACCAGCGCCGGAAACGCAGAAAGCGCCGGTTGCGGCGAAGGAAATCGCCTGCCGCCCCGGCCGTCAGCGCGAACATCCCGTCGCTCATGATGCGGAGACCCATGAAGGTGAGGCCGAGAATGGCGGGCGGGTCTCATAGCGTTCCGAAGAGAAGCTGTAGCTAGTGAACTCCGGGAGCCCGCTGCGCCCAGCGCCGGATGGACGACGACCGTTGGCGGCCTTCTCAGCCTCTTGGCGCTTCACCTTGCCTGCCGCGGCGTTGTCGTCGACGTGCCGCGCGACGATCGACAGCTTCTTCCAGCCAATCTTAGCCAGCCGTTCCGCCGTAACGTCCAGGTGACCAAGGGTCTGTCCGATAGCCAAGTGATAATAGAGCGTTCGCTGGCTGAGCCCGGTGCTCTCGACAAGGCCGTCTAGGCGGTCGCAAACCTCTTGAGCGCATATCGAGCATGATTTCCGTATTTGTCGGGCTTCACTGAAAACAGCAAAGCGTCGGCCCCCGCTGGGCCACGTCGCGCGAGCGACCTCGACCGAGGGGAGAGCTGCTTGCGGCACAGGTTCGTCTAGGCGCACGTCTTCGACCGTCAGTGTCGTCGAGGGAGCGCAAGGGGGGTTGAGCAAATGTCTAGTTTCGATGATGAAGATGCGCCGCAGCCAGCGGCCGGGGCTGCGTCGCCCCACGCGGTAGGCGACAAGCACCCGCCCAAGCACAGCCAGTTCAAGCCGGGCGTTTCCGGAAATCCCCGCGGGCGCCGGCGCGGATCGACGAGCTTCAGAGATGGTCTCGCGAAGGAGTTCGGCGAGCGCGTCAAAATTCAAGAGAACGGTCGGACGAAGGTGGTCTCGAAGAAGGAGGCCATGATCAAGCGCTTCGTCGCAAAGGCGCTGGCCGGCGACGAACGCGTTTTCGCCCGGCTACTACCCTTCATCGTCGCTCTAGAAGGAGCGGGCGAGGCGAATGACGCCGCCAACGCCTTGTCCGACGCGGAGCGCAAGATGCTGAAGCGCAACGCCAGACGCCTCCTTGCGGAGATCGCAGATGAGGAGGACGAGCAATGAACGAGGTCGAACTCTTCAGCCACTCGATGCGAATGGATTTTAAGTTCTACGTTCAAGTTGCGTTCAAAATCCTCAACCCCGGACAGCCGTTCGAAGACAATTGGCACATCGATCTTCTTTGCCACACGGCGATGGAAATCAAGGCTGGGCGGAAGAGGCGGGTGGCGATCGTCCTGCCGCCGCGATCGCTAAAGTCGCTGATCTTTTCGGTGGCGTTGCCGACATACATTCTTGGACTCGATCCAACCGCGACATTCCTTTTCGTCAGCCATAATTTGCAGCTGACCAACGATCTTTCATCGGATCGGCGAAAGGTTCTGATGTCCAAGAGGTTTGAGGACGCTTTCCCTGGAACGAGACTCAGTCCGTCAAAGAACACCGAGTCTTATTTCGAAACGACCGCCGGCGGCTCTTGTCGAGCGACGACTCCGCGCAAAGGCGTGACGGGGCTCGGCGCAAAATATTTGT
>JBEKSH010000105.1:0-13250 GCA_049517235.1 Roseiarcus sp.
TGCCGCCGCGCGAACGCGTCAACCTGTTGCTTGATCGCGACGCGCCATTCCTCGAACTCTCGTCGCTGTGCGGCCTTGGGATGCACGAGGACGACGGCGCGGACAACGTTTTCGGCGGCGGCTCGGTGGTCGGCATCGGCATGATTTCCGGCGCCCGATGCGTCGTGGCCGCCAGTGATTCGGGAATCAAGGGCGGCGCCGCCCATCCGATGGGCGTCGAGAAATCCATCCGCGCGCAAGAGATCGCGCTGCAAAACAAATTGCCTTTCGTGCAACTTGTCGAAAGCGCCGGCGCCAATTTGCTGCTGCAGGCCGAAATGTTCGTGCGGGGCGGCGCGATTTTCGCCAATATGGCGCGGCTTTCGGCCGCCGGCATGCCGGTGATTTCGATCGTGCACGGCTCCTCGACCGCCGGCGGCGCCTACCAGACCGGACTCGCCGACTATGTCGTTATGGTGCGCGGCCGTTCGAAGGTCTTTCTCGCGGGTCCCCCGCTCCTGAAGGCGGCGACCGGCGAAATCGCTGAGGACGAAGCGCTCGGCGGCGCCGAACTGCATTGCACGACGACCGGGCTTGGCGAATACCTGGCGGAGAACGACGCGGACGCGTTGCGCATCGGGCGCGAAATCCTCGCCAAGCTCGGATGGGGCCGAAGTGAATCGCCGCGCAGCGCCGCGCCGCCGCTTTATGACGCCGAGGAGCTGCTCGGGATCGTTCCGGTCGACTATCGAAAACCCTATGACGCGCGCGAAGTGATTGCGCGCCTTGTCGATGGCTCCGACTTTCTCGATTTCAAGCCGCTCTACGGCCCGGACACGGTCTGCGGCCATGCGGCGATCGAGGGCCGGCCGCTCGGCCTGATCGGCAACAACGGCCCCATCGATTCGGCAGGCGCCGCCAAGGCCGGGCAGTTCATTCAATTGTGCGGCCAGGCAGGCCTGCCGATCGTCTTCCTGCAAAACACCACGGGCTACATCGTCGGCGTCGAGGCCGAGACTTCGGGAATCGTCAAGCACGGCTCGAAAATGATCCAGGCGGTGACCAACGCCGCCGTGCCCAAGATCACCCTGCAAATCGGCGGCTCGTTTGGCGCCGGGCACTACGGCATGTGCGGCCGCGCGTTCGGGCCGCGCTTCCTGTTTTCCTGGCCGAACGCCCGCATCTCGGTGATGGGCGGCGAACAGGCCGCGAAAGTCATGTCGATCGTCGCCGAGGAGGCGGCGCAGGCGAGGGGTCTGCCGTTCGACGCCGAAAAGATGAAGGCGCAGGCCGCAAAGATCGTGGCCGGCTACGACCGGCAATCCACGGCGCTGTTCGCCACGGCGCGGCTTTGGGACGACGGCCTGATCGATCCGCGCGACAGCCGGGCGACGCTCGCCTTCTGCCTTGAAACCTGCCGCGAAGGCGAAGCGCGCGAACTTCGCCCGAACAGTTTTGGCGTCGCGAGGTTCTGATCCGCCATGACCCTGCCAAGCCTCGTTCGCCAACAGAGAATCGGCCGCCATCTGCGGGTGGTTCTCGATGACCCGCGGCGCCAGAACGCGCTGTCGGCGCAGATGGTCGCCGAGATTGATCAGGTTCTGGACGCCTCGCGCGACCAGGGCCTCGCTTCGCTGATCATCGAAGGCGCGAACGGCGTCTTTTGCGCGGGCGCTGATCTCAAATCGCTGGCCGATTTGCTGGCGCAGACGCCGCCTCCGGGCGAGGCGGACGCGCTCGCCCTCCACAATCGCCAGGGCGGGCAGTTCTTTGCGCGGCTGAATGCGCATCCGCTGGCGACGATCGCGCTCGTCGACGGAGCGGCGTTCGGCGGCGGCATGGGCCTGGCGTGCTGCGCCGATATCGTGATCGCGACGTCGCGCGCCCGCTTCGCGCTGTCCGAGACCAGTCTGGGCTTTCCGCCGGCGCAGATCGCGCCTTATCTGGTCGCCCGCCTTGGCGAGCGCGCGGCGAGGCGGCTTGCGCTGACCGGCGCGCGGCTCGACGGGCGCGAGGCGGCGGCGATCGGATTGGCCGATTTCTTCTGTGCGAGCGAAGCCGAACGCGACGCGCGGCTCGACGCCTTGCTCAACGAAATCGGCCGCTGCGCGCCCGGCGCCAACGCCGCCGCCAAGCGTCTGATCCTGGCCGCCCGGGCCGGCGCAAGCGATTCCTACATCGACGACGCGGCGCAATCGTTCGCAGACGGCCTGCGCGGCGCCGAGGGGCGCGAAGGCGTCGCGGCGTTCATCGAAAAGCGCGCGCCCCATTGGGCACAGAGGGTGCAATGGCCTCGCGATTCACCTCAATCCTGATCGCCAATCGCGGCGAGATCGCCTGCCGGATCATCCGCGCCGCGCGCGCCGACGGCTATCGAACCGTCGCGGTGTTCAGCGACGCGGACGCCGGCGCCCTGCATGTCCGCGAGGCCGATTCCGCGATGCGCATCGGCCCGGCCGCGCCTGCGCAATCCTATCTGGCGGCGCAGAACATCATCGACGCGGCGAAGGCGTCCGCCGCCGAGGCTGTTCATCCGGGCTACGGCTTCCTTGCGGAAAACGCCGACTTTGCCGAACGCTGCCTCGCCGCCGGCCTCGCGTTCATCGGGCCGCCGCCCGCCGCGATGCGCGCGATGGGCGACAAGAGCGCCGCCAAAGCGCGAATGCTCGCGGCCGGAATCCCCTGCCTGCCCGGCTATCACGGCGAGGATCAGGCCGATTCCCGTTTGACCGCCGAGGCGGCGCGCATCGGCTTTCCGGTCATGGTCAAGGCGAGCGCCGGCGGCGGGGGGCGCGGCATGCGCATGGCCCACGCGCCCAGGGAGCTTGCCGCCGCGCTGCGTGCGGCGCGCGCCGAGGCGACGAGCGCGTTCGGCGACGGCCGTCTGCTGCTGGAGCGCGCGCTGACCGATGCGCGTCATGTCGAAGTGCAGGTGTTCGGCGACGAGCATGGGGCGATCGTCCACCTCGGCGAACGCGACTGCTCGATCCAGCGCCGGCACCAGAAGGTGATCGAGGAAGCGCCCTCGCCCGCGGTTTCGACCGCATTGCGCGAACGCATGGGCGCGGCGGCGGTCGCGGCGGCGCGCGCGGTCGGCTATGTCGGCGCGGGAACCGTCGAGTTCCTGCTGGCCGCCGACGGCGCATTCTATTTTCTTGAAATGAACACCCGCATCCAGGTCGAGCATCCGGTCACCGAATGCGTGACGGGGATCGATCTGGTCCGCCTGCAGTTCGCTGTCGCGCAGGGCGCGCCGCTGGGCTTTGGCCAGCCGGACGTCGCGCTGCGCGGCCACGCGATCGAGGCGCGCCTCTACGCGGAGGATCCTTTCGCCGGCTTCATGCCGCGCGCCGGGCGCATCCTCGCCTGGCGGCCGGGCTCCGGCGAGGGGGTGCGCGTCGACCATGGCCTCTGCGAAGGGACGGACGTGTCGCCGTTCTATGATCCGCTGCTCGCCAAGATCATCGCCTTTGGCAGGGATCGCGAGCAGGCGCGCCGCCGGCTGTTGCGCGCGCTGAACGAAACGCTTCTCGCGGGCGTCGGCGACAACCGCGCGTTCCTGGTCGCCGCGCTGCAGCGGCGCGACTTCATCGAGGGCGGCGCAACGACCGCCTTCATCGCCGAATCGTCCATGGGTCCCGCTTCGCCGCCGCCGGCCGCGCTGGCCCTGGCGGCCCTGGTTTTCGCGCAAAGCGGCGGCGCCGGCTCGCCATCGCCGCCATGGCGGCAAACGCCGCTGCTCATCGAGTCGGGCGGCGTCAAATCCGCGCTCGCCGTTCGCCGGCGCGGCGATGAGTGGATCGTCTGCGGCGAGCACGAGAATATCGCGCTACGCCTGATCGAACGCGGCGATCACGAAATTCGCGTGTTGCGCGACGGCGCCGTTGTGAGAGCGCTGTTCGCGCGCACGGGCGACGCGCTGACGCTTAATCTGGACGGGGTCGGTTACGACTTCGTCGACCGCACCTACGCGCCGCCGCAACGCGCCGACGACAATGCCGACGGAAGGGTCCGCGCGCCGGTCAGCGGCGTTCTCGTCAGCGTCGACGTCGCAGCCGGCGAGGCGGTCAGGCGCGGACAGGCGCTGGCGACGATCGAGGCGATGAAGATGCAGCATGAGATTCTCGCGCCGATCGACGGGATCGTCGAAAGCGTGCACACAGCCGCCGGCGCCCAGGCGCCCGCGCGCGCGCTGCTATTCGAAATCAGGACGGCGTCGGCGATCGAAAGCGGGAGCAGCCGGACATGAACAAGGCGATCGTAACTTGCGCGCTGACCGGAGTGCTGACCGATCCGCGTCATTATCCGGCTCCCGTGACGCCGGAGCAGATGGCGCGCGAGGCGAAGGCGGCGTTCGACGAAGGCGCCAGCGTCATCCATGTGCATTTTCGCCGGCTTGAGCCGGGGTTGGGCCATTTGCCGTCGTGGGACCCCGCGGTCGCGCGCGCGGTCGTCGGGGCGATTCGAGACGCCTGCCCGGGCGTCATCGTCAACCAGACGACTGGCGTTGTCGGCGCCGACATTTCCGCCCCCGCCGCGTGCCTGCGCGCCGTGCGCCCTGAAATCGCCGCCCTCAACGCCGGCTCGCTGAACTATTTGAAGACGCGCGCCGACGGCGGCTGGGCCTGGCCGCCGATGCTGTTCGACAATCCCGTGGAGAAGATCGCGGCGTTTCTTGCGGCGATGCGCGAATCGGGTTCGACGCCCGAGTTCGAATGTTTCGACACCGGCATCGTCCGGACGGCGGCGGCGATCGCGCGCGCCAGCGGCTATGATCGCGCGCCGAAGTACAATTTCGTGATGGGCGTCGAGTCCGGCATGCCGGCGGACCCGGAACTGCTGCCGATCCTGCTGAAGCTCGCCGCGCGCGACGCGCGATGGAGCGTCACCGCGATCGGGCGCGCGGAAATCTGGCCGCTGCATCGGCGCGCCGCGGAACTTGGCGGCGACCTGCGCACCGGCCTCGAGGACGCGATCCATCTGCCGGACGGCGCTCGCGCCGCGTCCAACGGCGAACTGGTCGCGGCGTTGGCGCAAGTGGCGCACGAGGCCGGCCGCGCGATCGCCTCGCCGGACGAGGCGCGCGCGCTGCTTGGACTATGATGAATGCGAAAGCGAAACGGCAAGAGGGAGCGTCGGCCATGAAGAATCAATCGCGTGGAAACAGCGCGCCGCGGAGCCCCTTCTATCGGCCCGAGCACGAGGCCTTTCGCCTGACATTACGGCGCTTCGTCGCGCGCGAGATCGAGCCCTATGCGACGCAATGGGACGAAGCGGAGGAATTTCCGCGCGATCTCTATGAGAAGGCCGGCGCGATCGGTTATCTCGGCCTCGGCTATCCCGCGCAATACGGCGGCGTGGAGTGCGACCGATTCATGCGGATCATGGCGATGCAGGAGCTGGCGCGCTGCGGCGCCGGCGGCGTCTGCGCGGGCCTGTTCAGCCATTCGATCGCCGCGCCGCCGATTCTCCACCACGGCTCGCCGGAGATGAAGGCGCGGGTGCTGCCGCAGATTCTGTCCGGCCACAAGATCGCCGCGCTGGCGATCACCGAGCCGAGCGGCGGTTCGGACGTCGCAAATCTTCGCACCAGCGCGCGGCTGGAGGGCGATCATTACGTGATCAACGGCTCCAAGACCTTCATCACTTCCGGAATGCGCGCCGATTTCATCACGCTGGCGGTGCGCACCGGCGGCGTCGGCGCCGGCGGGATCAGTCTGCTGCTGGTCGAAGGAAATCCGCCCGGCCTGCAACGCACGCCGTTGAAGAAGATGGGCTGGTGGTCGTCGGACACCGCGACGCTCTATTTCGACAATTGCCGCGTGCCGGCGGCCAACCTGATCGGCCACGAGAGTTCCGGGTTCCGCGCGATCATGCACAATTTCAACGACGAGCGGCTGCATGGCGCGGCGCTCGCCGTGGCCTCGGCGCGAGTCTGTCTGGAGGAATCGATCGCCTATGCGAAGGAGCGCGTGACGTTCGGCAAGCCGCTGACCCACCACCAGGTCATCCGGCACAAGCTGGTCGACATGGCGCAAAGGATCGAGGCGTCGCAGGCGATGCTGGAAATATTGACCTGGCGGATTGAACAGGGCGACAATCCCGTCGCCGAAATCTGCATGCTGAAAAACCAGGCGACGACGACGCTCGCCTATTGCGCTTCCGAAGGCGTGCAGATTTTCGGCGGGGCGGGCTATATGCGCGGCGCAAAGGTCGAGCGCATCTATCGCGACGTGAAGGTCGCCGCGATCGGCGGCGGCGCGGAGGAAATCATGAAGGACCTCGCCAGCCGCCAGATGGGGCTGTGATGATCACGCTCTGGCATTGCGTCGACGCGCGCTCGTTTCGCGCGCTGTGGGCGATCGAGGAGATCGGTCTGCCGTATCGCCTCGAAGTCCTGCCCTTTCCGCCGCGCCATCTCGCCCGCGAATATCTGGCGATCAATCCGCTGGGCACGATTCCGCTGCTGGTCGACGGCGACGCGCGCCTGACCGAATCGGCGGCGATCTGCCAATATCTCGCCGACCGCTACGCCGGGCCGCCGCTGGCGGTCGGCCGCGACGAGCCCGCCTACGCCTGCTATCTCAACGCGCTGCATTTTGGCGAGGCGACGCTGACTTTTCCGCAGACCATCGTGCTGCGCTATGGCCGGTTCGAGCCGGAGGCGCGCCGGCTGCCTCAGGCGGTGGCGGATTACGCGCGATGGACGCTCGGGCGCCTGCGGGGGCTCGAAGCCATGATGGCGGGCGCCGAATACGCCTGCGCGGGGCGCTTCACGATGGCCGACATTTCGATCGGCTATGCGTTGATGCTGTTGCAGTTCGTCGGCCTCGAGGCGCAGGCGCCAGAATCGCTGCGCCGCTACTTCCAGCGGCTCGCCGCCCGGCCGGCGTTCCTGCGCGCGAAGGCGGCGCAGCAACTGGCCTCGCAAGCGAAGAATACCCAGGAAAAGCCCGCAACGGCGCCGATGCCGGCGACGGAGGCGACGACGTAGCGCGGGGTTCGATCCATCGCGCGGCCCGCAAAGGCGGGTGGAGCGTCAAACAAAGCGACGGCGAAGCCGCGCGACGAACAGGGAGGCGAGCATGACGCCCGATATTGGTCTGGCCAACTGGTTGCTGCAGCGCGGGTTGCGCACGCCCGAGCGGTTGGCGCTGCATTTCGAGGGCGAATCCTGGACCTACGGGCGGATGCTTCAACGCGTCGAGCAATGCGCAGCGAGGCTGCGCGCGCTTGGCGTCAAGAAGGGCGATCGGGTCGCGTTCCTCGGCCTCAACCAGCCGATGTTCCTGTTTTCGATGTTCGCGACGCTGCGTCTCGGCGCGATCTTCGTGCCGCTGAACTTCCGCCTGACCGGGCCGCGCGCTGATCGTCGACGCGCAGCTGCGCGGCGTGATCGCGCCGGTCGAGGCGCAATTGCCGACGGTGAAGGCGCTTCTGCCGGCGGAGGACGAGGCGAGCTGGGTGAGCGGCGACGCGGAACCCGCGGACCACGTCCCGGCGCGCGAGGACGACGTCGCGATGATCCTCTACACCTCCGGCACCACCGGGCGGCCAAAGGGCGCGATGCTGACGCATGGCAATTTCTGGTGGAACGGCGCCAACGGCATGCACACCGTCGACTTCCTGCAGAACGACGTGACGCTGACCGCCGCGCCGCTGTTTCATATCGGCGGCCTCAACGTGACGACGCTGGTGACGTTGCAGAAGGGCGGACTTGTCGTGCTTCACCGCGCGTTCGATCCGGGCAGGGCGCTGGCCGACATCGCCGCGCATCGCGTGACCACGATGTTCGGCGTGCCGGCGATGTTCCAGTTCATGTGCCAGCACCCGGCTTTCGCCCAGACGGACCTTTCGTCGGTTCGCGTCCTCGTGGTCGGGGGAGCGCCTTGCCCGATTCCGGTCCTCAAGGCCTATCTGGCGCGCGGCGTGCCGATGCAGCAAGGATATGGATTGACCGAAACCGCGCCGATGGTGAGTTTCCTCTCCCCCGAATTCGCGCTCGACAAGGTCGGCTCGTCAGGAAAGACGCCGATTTTCGTCGACCTCAAGCTCGTCGACGTCGGCGGGCGCCGCGTCACGATTCCAGGCGCCAAAGGCGAGGTGCTGGTGCGCGGCCCCAATGTCTCGCCCGGCTATTGGAACCTGCCCGAGGCGACGCGCGCGGCGTTCGACGCCGACGGCTGGTTCCGCACGGGCGATGCAGCCTATCTCGACGAGGACGGCTTTCTGTTCATATGCGACCGCGTCAAGGACATGATCATCAGCGGCGGCGAGAACGTCTACCCCGCGGAGGTCGAAAGCGGGCTGATGCGCCATCCGGCGATCGCCGATGTCGCGGTGATCGGCGAGCCTGACGAAAAGTGGGGCGAGGCGATCGTGGCGATCGTCGTGCTGAAGGCCGGGCAAATGTTGACCATCGAGGAATTGCGCGGCTTCGCGGGCGAGTTTCTCGCGCGCTACAAGCTGCCGGGTCGCATGGAGACGATCGCGGCGCTGCCGCGCAATGCGACCGGCAAGATCCTGAAGTTCCGGCTGCGGCAAATGTTCGCCAGACCGGACGGCGCGCCGGCGGGCGCCAACCCGGCGTGAACTGTCAGGCGCCTGGCCATTCGATTGAGACAAAACGGATCGTCGCCGTCCTGCGGATCGGCCGGAGGGATGCGGGGCGCTGGGCGTCCCGCATTAACCGCAATAGGATTGCTCCGCGACCTTCGATCCCGGACATGGCGATCCCCAGCCGCGCGTCGAGCGCAAACACCAAGGCGCCGCGCCGAACAAAACGCGCCTCATTCGCTTCCCGGGCCGCCGGCGAAAACCGGACCGAACAAGTCGTGCGAGTCATTTCAAAGACTTCCGGCGCGCGGCGCGGCTCCCGCCTTGCGATTCCAGCCGCTGGCGTTCAGGGCTTTTCCTTCGCGCCCTGCTCGAAGCTCCCGCGAATCTCGGCGATGCTTCCCGTTATGCGATCGCTGATGATCTTCAAGGCATCGACGTTGGATTTCTTGACGAGCTCGGTGAACTCGCGCGTGTTGTTGACAGTGGCGTCGAACGCCTTGCGCGCCAGTTCGGTCTGCTTGGCGAGCATCTCCTGAGGGTTGCCGGTCGGTTTGAATTCCTTCACATGATTGAGCGCTTCGCGGAACGCCGCTTCGACAATTTCCGCCTGTTTCATCGCCGCCGACTTCGCGCTTTGCGACGTGACCTCGACGGATTGGGCGAAAGCGTCAATGTTCTTGCGGTTGGTTTCGACGAGTTTGTCGACATCGACTTTCGGCAACCCGAGATCGGACCCGAACTTCTTGAGCATGTCGACGAAAGACGGTGTGGATTCCGGCATGTTTTCCTCCCATTTTTTGAGTGAACGGTCGCTTCGAAAGACACGACCGGCGTGCTTGCTATTTCAGCGCGACCCTATGAAGGCGCAAACCGGCCGGGCCGTCAATGAACGCGTCGGGGGCTCAAAGGCATGATCGCGCGTGCTGCTTGTTTCGCCTGCCGTCATCGTCGGCCGCGCCGGCGCGGCTGTCACATGTTCGTGAGCGGCGGCGCCCGCGACCTTTATCGCCCCGCAGGAATTACCATATCGACGTCGGGGTAGCAGCGGCGCGCCCCTCGGACGTTTGCGAGCGGCGCCTCCGGTGATGTCTATCTCTCCGCAAGAGTCGCCAAATCGACGTAGGGACAGGAGATGAAAATGACCAAGGGAGCATTGAAATTCGGCGCGGTTCTGACGTTGCTGTTGGCCTCCGCGGCCGCCTATGCGGACGACCCCACGGGTGTGCTGCTAAGCGAGCAAAGGTGGGCGAGCCATGCCATCGCGCCGAACAGGGCGGGACTGCCCGCGTTTTCGGACGTGGGGCCATGTCAGCCAGGCACCCAGTCCGAGCCTTTCCCGAACTCCCAGGGGTATCGGTGCATTCCTTACTGACGCCACGGAGGCCGCTGGAAAGCGGGGGTCGCGTCGGCCGCGCTCTCAAGCGTGCGATGCTCGCCGCCGCTGTCGTTCGGTCGATCCGCACGATTCCCGCAAAGCATAATTGTGTCTTGCGGCGTGGTTTAGCCGGAGCAGCAGGGTGACTATGATCTCAGGCTTTAGCCGGGCTGGTCAGGCGGCCGGGGATGGAAGCCGAATGGCGGAAATGCTGCGGCTCCGCGCCGATGCGCCACAGCCCGACCGCATGCAGCGCGGACGCACCAAAGGAAAGACCGCCTCGCGGCGGTCTCTCAAGACTTCGGTTGCTGCTACTGATCAGGCGGCGGCGAGAGCCGCATGGCTCTTCTTCTTCCGGCGATAGCCCGCCAAGCCCAGACCGGCAAAGCCGAGCAGAAGCATCGCCCAAGTCGACGGTTCAGGGACGGCGCCCGGACCAAAAGCGCCCCGCACCGAGTCGGTAACCCCGGAACTGTCGGTAAAGTAGATTGGCGGGTCCGTGTAGGTCGTCGCATTGGTATAGATTGAGAAGCCGCCACTCGATCCCGTTAGAGGACCATTGAATAAAAATGAAATTACGGCTCCATTTGATGACCGCACTGCTTCAAAGGGAATTTGGCCGTTGCCTTCGATGCAATTGGCGTCACAAGTCTTTACCGCGGTTCCGAAGCCGCCAAAACCCGGAAACGATATCTCGGCAACGTCATCCTTAGTGACAGTGAGCTCGTAAGCAAATATGTCGCCGCCGGGACCGAACGGGCTCACTTGGGAGTCATACGCCAAAATTTCGGTCAGGGTGCCGACTGGCCCTGCCTCCGAGGCGTTCCCGAAAGAGAAAGTGACGAAATAGGGTGGGGGAAGAATTGGCACAACGCCATCGCTGAAATCAGGCAAAGCGCTAAGCGTTTGGCCCGGATCGAGCACGGTTGGCGACAGCGGCGTTGTCGCATTTGCCGGGACGGTTGCAGTCGCAATCGCCATCACGGCGCTCAATACGAGAAGGTTAGATTTCACGGTCGAAATCCTCCGCCAATGACGTTCCGGAAACCCAGCATGGCATGGTGCGGGTATTACGAACATCACCTGAATAGAGGATCGGTCAGGAATTGTCTGAGCGGGGAGCGCGGCGCACCCCGTAGCGTTCTATGCTCCGTCGATGATTCCAAACGACACGCCGAGAGCCGCCGATTGCGCCCGCGATTTCGCCTTCAGCCGTTTTCTGCCGCCTTCGACATGCTGGTGCGCGGTCGACTTTGAAATGCCGAGCGTGGCGGCGATTTCAATGTCGGAATAGCCGAGCGCCACGAGCTTAAGGCAGTCGATTTCGCGGCGCGACAGACCGGCCGGCGGCGCCGGAAACTCGCGTCGCTGCCCCAGAGAACGCACGCGTGTGAGGAGACATTCGCTGAACTGCGCGCTGCGCTAATGGATCGCCTTGCGATCGAACTAGCGCCTAGGGCATTGAAGCTCCTTGAGGACGTGATGCTCGACGAGAAAATGCCCGCTCGTGTGCGTGTTGACGCAGCCAAGACAGTCTTGGATAGGTCCGGATTCTCGCCCCGCGCGATAGCGCCGCCGGACAGTTCGGATGATCTGCCCACCTATTCAAGAGCCGAGCTAATGGCGATCGTCGCGGCCGGAGAGAGTAAAATGGCGATCGAGGGCGCCACAGACGCCGAGGTCGACGCCGCGTTCGATATTGAGGCCCTGCTCTCGTAACCCGGCTGCGGGCGCGACGCGGCGGCCCGTCTTTTTCGCCAAGAGTCTGATATCCTCCCTTCCATGCGCAAAGACCCTCGCCAGACCACAGAGCAAGCCCGCCAGCGGCTAATCACCATTCGCCTCATGTTTGCTGCCGTCACCCTCGCCGCACTCGTCGCCGCCCTCTTGGCCCGTCGGCTGGGCATGATGGGGTAGGCGCGTCATTCTCGACGCGTTGTCCGGCGACGTTCCGACGATGACGGTTGCGTTGTCGCCGAGGACAACCGCGCGGGTGGCGGCGGCCAGGCGGCGAGCGGCGCGCATTCCGCCGACGCGAAGGGTTCAAGCCGATCGGGCGGTTTCGACTCTCTTGCCGCCGCCTGCTATCCTCTGCCCGCGCTTGCGGGGCGCGCGAGCCTAAAATCCGCGACCGCCATAGGGGCAAGCAGCCGTGAACAAGCGCGTCCTCGCCGCGGCGACTATATCGATCCTTGCCGCTCAGAGCGCCGGTTGCGTCGGCCCTGGCGAAGGCGGCCCGCAATCCACGCTCATCGATGTTAGCGCGGGCTCCTTGACGGAGCGTCGGAATGCTGAGAGGGCGGTCGTCGTCCTCACAGACGATGCCCCCGGCTATGTGAAAACAGGAGCGATAGGGGCGCGTCGGTGCCATCGCAACGCGATTGAGGATGAGCCGACGGAGGAAGCGCTCAAACACGATTTGAAGATCGCCGCGTATGGCGAGGGCGCGGACGCGATCAAGGTCACGTCGATTGAAAAGCAGATGGGGTTGCTGGCCGACTGCTGGTATGTGCTGGAGGGCCGCGCGGACATCTATCGAAAGCTGTAGGCCGCGGCGCCGGATCGAGGGCGATATGACCGAGTCATTCCGAAAAAGAGAGACGCTAGAAAGCACTCTGTTGCCATTCGCGTTGCTTCTTGGCGGGGTCTTCGTGCTACCGGGCCGGCCTTCTTCGGAGTGGGCTTTCTTCGGCGCGGCGGTTTTGATCGCCGTCGTTCTCTTTGAAATACGCGGGAAGCTGGAGGCGATCCGGTTTATGTTGGCTCACGATTTTGAGGAAAAGATCGACCGCGCCGAAGCGAGTCGTTCTGCGCGATTTGACCGATGACCTGCCGGCGGCGCGAGCTTCTCTTTGGTCGACCCCTCGCCAAAGCTAAAAATTAGGCGCAACCGGCCGGCGCCGCTCGGGCCGCCCAGCCCGAGTTGACGGGACAGCGGCGCGCCCGTCAACACTCGCACGCCCTCGCGATGTCGCCCAGAGACGGCGAGAACGCTTAGCAAACCGTATAGCTATTTCAATATAAACCGCGCAAGTTCGAAGTTAAATCGAACAGTAAATTTCGTATCTAGCGTAACTATTGACGTGAAAGGCACTAATGCGTCAATACAATAAACGTGTGTCTGCCGAATGTGTTTGTTTATATTACGAATGACATAGATTATACCCTAATGCCGTCGGACCTTTCCGACCGGCCGAGGAAACGATCATGGGAATCCGCATTGAGATAGATGGCTGCCGCTCCTTTTCCGTCCAAGGAGCGCCGCTCGCGCCGACTCTCGCGGAGCCCGTCGAGCGCGGCGCCCCTTGGCCGCATCCCCTCGCGGACGACGTTTGGT
>JBEKSH010000106.1:0-10697 GCA_049517235.1 Roseiarcus sp.
AGCCATTTCTGGATCAGTCGGACGATGCGCGGGTCGCCGATCCGATGCTGCACGAAGCGAACCAGCCACTCTTGGCTGACTTCGTTGAAAAAGCTTCGGATGTCGGCGTCCAATATGAAGTTCACCTTCGTACCGGCGATGCCGACCATCAGCGCGTCCAACGCGTCATGTTGGCTGCGTTTCGGTCGGAACCCATACGAGAACCCGAGGAACTCTTCCTCGTAGATCACGCCCAGCACCGCCGCCGTCGCCCTCTGTACGATCTTATCTTCGAGGGCGACGACCGCTAACGGGCGCTGCGTGCCGTCCGGCTTCGGAATAAACCGTCGCCGGGCGGGCTGCGCCCGATAAACTCCTCGATGAAGCCGAGAGTGCAGGTCTTTGATCCGTGGATCGAGATCAGCCTCGTAGGATTCCGACGTCAGGCCGTCCACGCCGGGCGCGGCGTCTTTCTTCAGCGCGAAGAATGCCGTGCGTAACATGGAGAGGTCGAGGTGGTGGAGGAGCGTCGTGAACTTTTCCGTTTTCCTTTCCTTCGCGACTTTCCGTACGCGCGACAACGCCTGTGACACACTTGCCCGGTCCTGCGCCCGGCGTGTGCTTTGCTGTCCCGCGTTTCCCTTGGTCCCCGTCCTTTGCTCTACCGGCTCCGCTGCGGACTGCTCCGCTTTGTTCGTCGGCTTCACAGCTACTACGACGGAGTCAGACTTCTCGCGTTCGTGCATCATCGGCTATGGCTCCTCGCCTTCCCGATGCGGACCAACTGGTTCTTCAGTCGGCCAAACGCGAGATCTCCCGGTTCCCGAACAAGGAGCGTCCGCACATGCCAGGTTCTACGACCACGCCGGGCCAACCGTATGCTCGCAATAGCGCCTACGGACGTCTTGCCTTCCGCGTTGTCGAACGCGTCGGCGCCCAGAAAATTTCAGTTTTCGCGGCTCATTGGCTGGCCTGTGCGCTCCCCTACCGACGCTTCGCCTGCCTCCTCACGAAGGTAAGCGCACGGCTTGGGGCCGATGCGGATCGCTACTCCCTCATCGCAGTGGACTTTCACCACCTGCTCCTTGCCGGTTTCTCCGGCGCACCGACAATCAGGATGAGAATCCAGCGACAATCAGGATGAGAATGCGCCGCTGCTGGGGTGACGAAGGGAGGGCGTAGCCCGACCAGAGTTACCCCAGCAGCGGCGGCGGGCCCCGAAGGGCCTCGTCTGGCGGTAGCGGCGGCTGAGTCGATGGTCGGTTTTCTCTTTCGAGAGGACCGATTCGTTGCCCGGCCGCCATGTCACCGATCGTCAGATGAGGCTTTTCATGAACTTGCGTCGCACCCATTCGCCGGCCATTGCCGCCGCCAAAGCTGGATTCAGCACGGCAGCCGTTTACCGGTTCGAAAAAGACCCTCGACTTCCAACCCAAAAGAGAGCGCCTCGGGAACGGCGCCGAGCCGATCCATTCGCTGACGTCTGGGACAATGAAGTCGTCCCGATGCTGAAGGCCGCGCCAGGACTGCGGCCGGTCGCTGTTTTTGAGGGACTATGCCGCCGGCATCCGGAACTGGGCTCCGGAACGCGGCGGACGCTCGATCGGCGCATCAGGGCGTGGCGAGCGGTGAACGGCTCGGATCGATGTCGATGGTGGCGCTGAACGCCAAAGACACGACAGGTCCAACCCCGAGGATCGTCATCAAGCGTCTGCAAACGCCATCGTCGCGAACGATCGAAAGAAGCTTGCGGTGGAGCGCCGTGAACGTCTCACCGAGCTTTTGCCGAGCGGCCAATAAAGGCTCCGTGATTTCGACGAGTTCAGGCCGAATAGAGAAAAAGACCCCCGGTTGGAAGCGAATTGACAGCCTGCCGCACGGTGAGCGAAACGGACCTTATTTTGACCATGCCCGAACGCTCGGCTCGCATCATGAACACGCAATCCGGGAATCAGTCGCTGCCGTTTCTCCTCAACGTTCCGGTCTTCGACGCGTACCTCTATTGGCGCCCCAACGCGGGCGATGATCCGGCCAACGCTTGGCTGTGGCAGCAGCTACTTCATACTTTGGAGGACAGAACGGCGTTCACGCGTCGAATTCGCCGGGCAAATCAAGCGGCTTAGACATTCACCAGGCCACCTATCCGATGATTTCATGCATTCTCAGGGCAAGATCGATGAGGACGCGATCCTCATGACGGGAAAGATCGAGAGTCGTCAGCCTGCCGATCGTAGCAAGCCTGTAAATCAATGTTTTTTCGTGAATCCGCAGGCGCTTTGCTGCAAGCTGCCGTGAACAATTAACCGCAAAAAAAGAGTGCAGCGTCACCAAGAGGACATCGCGCCGCAAAGCTTTCATCGCCAGTATCGGGCCGAGGGTCTTCAGCACGAATCTATGGAAATCAGCATCATCCCGCGCACCCATCAGGAGCCCAGCGACTCCGGCGTCAGCATAAGCCACGCTGCCGATCTTGCCACTCTGGCGCGCCACTGCGGCGGCTATACGCGCTTCGCGGTAGGCCACATTGAGCGTCATCGGGTCAGACGACGGCGTGCTGATGCCGACATGTATGGCGAGCTGCGGAATAAGGTCCAACAGGTAGTGCGTCAGTTGCACGGCAAATTGCTTCAGCAAAGCCATCGGCCGGTCGGAACAAAGAATCCCCAGCGTGTCGCCGCGCAACCCGGCGACACGCACCAGTGGCCTTACACCAGGTATCTGGATGGCGGCTTCGCTGACGAGCCGTTTCCGGCGTTCAACTTCGGCGGCGAGGCAATTGGCGGTACGATCGCCCTGTTCGAGACCCTCAATGATGCAACAGAGCACGTATTGATTCCCTGTGAGTGCGACATCGAGGTCGCGCGCGCGCTCAACAGCCAATTGCCGTATATGATCGGGTGCATCGAGCAGATCCCAGAACACCGAGACGAGCCTGTCGGAGTGCGCCCGCGCAGCGGCACGCTTCTTCACATGCGACAGCGCTGCCGTAATGCAGACTTGCGTGACCGCAATCTGTAGGGATTCGTTCGGCTCGTCGCGGCCGCCCAGGACAACCCAGCCGAAGCGGTCGAGTCCGGCTGTGATCGGTTGAAATGCAATGGTGCCTTGGCCGCAGGGGCGCAGCGTAAGGCGGGTATCCACACTCACACTGCGTTTGATTGTCATCCTGATTTGCTGCAAGAATTCGGGAGTGAAATGGTGCACCGGGCAAGCCTGCTCGAGGTTCAATTGCGGATCGAGAAACGCAATGGGCACCCCGATATGTTTGTGTGCTTGCGCGGAAATGCCCGGCAGGTCTTGGCCTTCGAGTAGCGTGCGGGTGAGATCTTCCTGCAAGGCCGCAGATTTTTGAATCACTTCATAGCGCGCGCGCAATGTGCAATTGGCCTCGGCCAGTTCCCTGCTCTGACAGCCGAACATTCTCGATGGCAATCGACGCCAGGTTCGCCAAAGTGACAAGTTCGGCCGTATGCTGTCTTGTGAAAGTCGAAGGCTTGCGCCGCCACACTTCCAGAACGCCGATCACCTTGTCCTGCGAGATCAGCGGGGCAGCGAGTGCGGAACGCACGCGCTCCGTCCGTGCCAGATCGAAAAAGTCCCGACTGATGATATCGCTCTTCACATAATCTTCGACGCTGCAAGGCTGCCGCGTTTCCAGAACACGTCCCGCAACACCTTGGCCCTGGCACATGCGCAGCGCCGCGGTGGCCGCGGAGAGATTGCCCACGCAACGCTGCATGACGATCGCGTCGCCCTCGCGCAGCAAGATGCCGCAAATATCCGCCGAGAGCCGGGTTTTGGCTTCATGCGTGATCAACAGCAGAACTTCCTGGAGGTCTTGGCTCTTCAGGATACGGCTCGCGACGCGCTGGAAGACCTCGATCGCCTCAAGCTTATCGGGAATGCCATGCGTTCCTTCGCAGGACGCAAGCGCCAGTCGAAGGACCGTCGCGACCGTTTCAATCAGTCTGACGGATTCATCATCGCCTGCGACGCCCTTCAGGATCAGCGCAACACTTCCAACCCTCACCGGAACGAAGAGCCCGCTCGCCAGTGGAACGACCGTATCCCAAGCGGCCGAAGCTTGCGGCAGATCTTCCACCATGTGAGCGCTTCCGTCGGCTGCTTCAAGCTGATCCCACCCATGCCACGCGCCGCCCGACTGCACGATGATTCGCACCTGCCGCGCGCCGAGAAGGCTCTTCAGCACCACCGAGGACTCGACAAAAAGCACGAGCTGGCCCTGGTCTGCCGCGCCGGCAAGCCGCGTCACCGCATCTTCGAGCCCGACTCGGTTCGCGCATCCGCTGCGCCGGGCGTCACTCTGAGGCCAAACATCTGCCAACAAGCTCATAATTTCCCTCCCGGCAAGCAGACCGCTTCTGCCGGATAGCGTTTCCACTCCCATGTCGCCCGATCAGGTTGTCCCTGCACTCTCGGTAGGCAGTAGTTTCGGTAGGCAGTAGTTTCGGTAGGCAGTAGTTTAAGTCTCGCACATTGCTCCAGCGGCGGCAACTCTCATCGCACTCTCATCGCATGCAAGCGGCAATTCTAAACCGCCGCACCTGGGTTGAAGTTTCTGGTTTCGCTGGAGTTATGTTTTTGATTCAAGGTCGGGGGGCTGATTCTCGATCGACTTCTGACCGGCATGAAGGATGTCTGCTCGGCCTTTCCCGATAAGCGGAAAAGCGAAGGCGTCTATTCGATGACGGACATCGGCCTGTCGGCGTTTTCATTGTTCTTCATGCAGTCGGAGTCGTCTCTTTCCTATCGGCGTTCGGTGGAGGAAGGCCGCAAGATCTCCAATTGCCGCACGCTGTTCGGCATGGCGAAAATCCCGACGGACCATCATATCCGTTCGATGCTCGATCCGGCTCATCGCTCGTTTTTGCAGCCGGCGTTCGATCACGCCGTCGCAGCGTTGCGCGAACTCGGCGGCATGAAGGCGTTCCAGCGTCTGGATGGCCGCACGCTGATCGCTCTGGACGGAACGGAGTATTTCTGCTCGCAAAAGCTTGGCTGTCCGCATTGGGAGAGCGCTGTCAGCGAGGACTTGCTCGGCAAATGGGCGATGAACCAGATGCTGATCAACGTCTCGACGCGCCGTTTCAAGCGTTCGGTCCGCTTGCCCGAGGGAGACGTTCCGGCGCCCGACGGAGCCGGGCTGTCGAAGTCGGCGACCTCCCGCCGCTTCGTGGCGTTGTCGGCGGCGCGCATGAAGGCGTGGATGGAAACCAGGCTCGACGATCTCGATCTGTTGGCGATCCAGATCGACGGCATTCACATGGACGAGGATATGCTCCTCGTCGCGGCGATTGGCGTCGACGAGACCGGCGACAAACACCCGCTCGGCCTCGTCGAGGGCGCGACGGAAAATGCGACGACCGTGCAGGCGCTCATCGACAATCTCATCGAGCGTGGGCTTGATCCAACCGTGCGGCGCCTGTTCATCATCGATGGCTCGAAGGCGCTGTCAAAGGCGATCCGACGCACTTTTGGACGCGATGCGGCGATCCAGCGTTGTCAGATTCACAAGGCGCGCAACATTCTGGAGCGGCTGCCCAAATCGATGCACGCCTCGGTGAGGCGCGTCTTGCGGCAAGCCTGGGAAATGGACGACGCCGAGAAGGCCGAAAGGCTCATTCGCAATCTCGCGCGCCGTCTCGAACGTGACTGGAGCGGCGTTTCCGCTTCGATCCTGGAAGGGATCGACGAGATGCTCACCGTCACGAGGCTCGGCCTCCCCCATGAACTGCGCCGCTCGCTCGCCTGCACCAATATCGTCGAGAATGTCATGGGCACGATGCGCAGGGTCTGCCCAAACGTCAAATACTGGCGCTCGCCCTCGATGGCCCTGCGCTGGGCCGCCGCCGCCATGCAGGAAGCAACGAAAGGCTTCCGTCGATTGAAAGCCTGCAAGCACCTGCCTGCCCTTCGCGCCGCTCTCAACAAGCCAACCGAGAAGCACACCTCAGCGGATCGCCTTGTTCAAACAGCCGAGGCCGCGTAAGTTTCAACCTGCAGCGACCGCTTCGCGATTTTCAACAGCGAGCGGGACATCCCCCCTGGTTTACCGGGGCGCCGATGCGCGAGGGCAAACGCCTTCTCCGCACTTGATCGTCGTGACAATTGCCGACGCCAGCGGCAAGATCAATTACGACGGCGCTCTTCTCGCCAGCATCGAGGTCACGGCGGCCAATGTCGCCGAGGTCGCCGTTTGCGCAAGGGCAAGGTGGAAAATCGAGAACGAGAGCTTCAACGTCTTGAAGGACAACGGCTATCATCTCCCAGATAACTTCGGCCATGGGAAGGAGAACCTCGCCATGGTGTTCGCCGGCATGAACCTCCCTCCTTCGCCTTCCACACCGTCTGCGATTGCCTCGAAGATTGGTGGGCCAAAGCGCGCGAGGCCAGCCGGGAAGGGACGCCGCAAGGCGGTCCCCTCTCGCCGCTTCTATCGAACCTCTGCTGGATGAGAGTCTCACGTCCGGATCTGAGAGCGCGGAGGGGTGGGAGTCCCCTCCGCGACTCGACCCATCGTCCATTGCAGGAGCAAGGCGGAGGCGCAGACCGTGTTGGAGGCCATTCGGGGTCGCTTTGCCGAATGCGGCTTGGAGCTTCATCCGATGAAGACCAAGATCGTCTACTGCAAAGATGACGACCGACCTGAAATGCACGAGGACATCAAGTTTGACTTCCTCGGCTACGGCTTCCAACCTCGACGAGCGAAGAACCGGTGGGGCAAGTACTTTGTCAGCTTCCTGCCGGCGATCAGCACCAAGGCCGCCAAGGCGATCTGTAAAACTATCCGTGAATGGCGGATGGCGTCCACCAGGAACAACCAGCACCTGGAGGACTTGGCTCGCTTCACAGACCCGGTGGTGCGGGGCTGGATGAACTACTACGGGCGCTTCTATCGCTCGAAGTGCGTTCAGGTGCTCCGCCATTTCAATGAGGCCCGCGCCCAGTGGGCGCGGCGGAAATACAAACGGTTCAAGCGCCGAGAGCGAGCGTCGATGCACTGGCTGGGGCGCATCGCGCAACGGGACCCCCAAGCTTGATCGTTTTTGCGGTAGGGCCGCGAGCGCGTGAACTCGATCCGGTTCGCCACGCAATAGTCCTTCACCGTCGTGTTCATGAAAACGCTATCGTTGTCCGTATCGAACCCGAGAACATTGATTGGCAGCCGCACTCGCATTTGCGACAGCACCTCGGTCAACAAGGTTTGTTCCCGAAAAAGAAGCGGCATGCATTCGGTCCATCCCGTGGCGATATCAGTGAGCACCAAGGTTTGGATAAAGCTGCCGTTTGACCCATCATTGCGATATCATCGAGACTGGCAACACAAGCTGGCGCTTCAAAAACCGAAGCTGACGCCACCGGACCCGCGCCAGGCCTTACCCGCGTGGGTGCACAGGGACCTCCCACGCCCTTCGCTCCGCGCAACGCCGAGGGCGCTGCGCTACGGGCGCGGGTCCCCCTATGCACTACGGCGGATAATACCCCATCTCTGAAAGGGTGACTCGGACTGGGGTTTTCAAATCAGCGCGGCTCTGATTCATAAGTGGCGAACGAAGGAGGTTTGCCATGCCTATCCCGCTCCGGTCCGATTTTGACGCGACGGCGCTGCGTTCTTGCGCGAAGAAGACGAAAGATGGTCCGCAGGCGCGACGATTGCTGGCGTTGGCGGCGATCTACGAGGGGTCAACCCGTGGCGAAGCCGCGAAGATTGGCGATGTGACGCTCCAGATCGTTCGGGACTGGGTCGTCAAATTCAACGCCCATGGACCCGATGGGCTCGTTGATCGCAAATCACCAGGGCAGCCCTCAAGGCTCAACGTCGCGGACCGGGCGGCGATCGCGGCGATGATCGAGAGCGGCCCGATCCCGGCGGCGCACGGGGTCGTGCGCTGGCGACTGATCGATTTGTGCCAATGGATTTTCGAGGAGTTCCGCGTCACGGTGGCCAAGCCGACCTTGAGCCGTGAGCTGCGCGCCATGGGCTACCCCAAGCTCTCGGCGCGCCCGCGCCATCATGCCCAGGCTGAAGGGGCGATTGAGGATTTTAAAAAAAAATTCCCGCCCGTCTGGACGAGATCGCACGCGAAAAGGGTATCGAACCGGCTGCAATAGAGATCTGGTTCGCCGACGAAGCCCGCATCGGCCAGAAGAACAAGATTACGCGGCGCTGGGCAAAGCGCGGCACGAGGCCCTCGGCGCCGCACGATCAGCGCACCGCTTCGACCTACATTTTCGGCGCCATCTGCCCCAAAGAGGGCAAGGGCGCGGCCCTCGTCCTTCCCGCTTGCAATATCGAGGCGATGAACTTGCATCTGGCCGAAATCGCCACCGAAGTGGCGCCGGGCAAGCACGCCGCCCTGCTCATCGATCAGGCAGGATGGCACATGTCGAACCGCCTCATCGTGCCGCCGAACATCACCCTCATCGCCTTGCCGCCCAAATGCCCGGAACTCAATCCCATCGAGAACGTCTGGCAGTTCATGCGCGACAACTGGCTGTCAAATCGCGTCTTCACATCCTACGAAAACATCCTCGATCATTGCTGCGAGGCTTGGAACAAACTCGTCGATCAACCTTGGCGCATCATGTCCATCGGAATGCGCGATTGGGCGCATGGGTTCTAAGCGGAGAGACTTGGTATTAGGCTTACTATGGGCTTCAAAGACGGGCAAGTTGATCAATGGGCTTGAAGCACCCCAAACGCCCGCGCGACCCGGCCCAGCTCGCAAAGCTCATTGTATCAGGTAGTGGGTCCGTGATCATTTTATAGGAGCCACGTTTCGCTGGAGGCACCTTCGCCTCTTCGGCTTCGACAAGAGCGACGATGTCGGCAACTTCCCAAAGCCGCGTCTCGATACACTAGCGGCCTTCGCAGGCGACATGCGCAGTGTCTCATCGTTTCCATTGACATCGCCCTACGCTGAAACCTGACAAGCTAAAAATTACTCGCAAGAGTAAGCTTGAAGGTGCCAGGCATCGAAAACGAAGCCCCGCAAATTCGTTTCACTCATCTTCCATGTTTATGCGGCGAGCGGAGTCTATGGCCCCAAATTCAGCCCCATGGGCAGGATTCGGCCGCGGAGAGGACGATGTCTTATTTTTGCGGGGCGCGTCGAGTCGAGGGATGCCAGCGGGGCGCGCTGCTTCGGACTAGTTGCGCGATGCTGAATATGAGACACAGCTCTCGATGTCGATCGACGATGCTCCTGTCATCGACCGAATGCCCGAGGCAGATCAGTGCGGCAATGATCGCGCCCGTGCTCGTCCCAAACACCAGACCGAAGCGCTCATAAATAGGGCGCTTAATCAGGGCCTCGATCTCTTTCAGGACGCCGAGCGTGTAGAAGCCTTTCGCCCCGCCGCCGTCGACGATCAGGACCCAGCACAATCTATCTTTGGGCGCTTCCGCCGTGGGAGGAAGTTCCGCCGGCCGGGTGTCGGTCATCTGGCCCTCCACGGTCCGTAAAAATTTGAGTTTTTAGCAGCATCGGTCAAGGCCGGCAGCTCGGCGGACGGTCTGCTGTTGCGCCCCCGCCGGTTCCATAAGACCCCTTCCGCGAATGAGGGGATAGAGCAAAGTGGAGGTAGCGAGTCAAAGAATTGCAGACGGTCGAGAACGGGCGCCTCACCAGCATCGGCTCGGTCCTGTTGGCTCGGTCCTGTCGAGGCGTCGTCGAATGGATTCGGGTCTTCCGTCCCTAGGTTTGTTCGGGTAGCCAAGGCGATGACGCTGCCGCTGCGCATGAAACACTGGATCAAATGGCAGCGTGGAACAGCAGAAACGACGACATGCCCGCCGCACTTCAGATACTCCTCCGCCACTGTGAGGCCGAGGCCGAGGGAAACGCCGACAATGTGCGCCACCGGATGCGTCGAGCCGGACGCGCCAGCCTCCGTCACTTGGGTGGCGCGCCGTGGGCGAAGATATCGACGCGCCGCCGTTAGACCTTCGGATACCCTACCGTCTGCGCGCAGGTGACAAATTTCGCGACGGGCAATTGCAGTGTCTGCGCGAGTCGCGTGCGGTCGAGCGAGCCTCGAAACACCGTCGCCAGTCCCTCCGACGCGCAGAACAGATAGACGTTCTGCCCGATGAAGCCGGTGTCGGTATAGGCCCACAGGCGTTTCTCGTCGGCCGAGGCGCCCTCCAACCGGCTGCCGTCGGCGACATAGACGAGGTCGAGCGGCGCCGTGCCGACGAAGTCTTGCACGCCCGTCTGAGCGCGGATGTCGTCGGTGAGGACCTGTGTCAACCGGTGGGCCTTTGCGTCATAGCTCCATGCGCCATCGGCGGCGGCCACAAAAATCTCGCTCTCGATGGCGTGTCGCCACGACGGGACCGTGCGGTCGGCCGTAGCCGGGCGATTGACGCCGCAGGCCGACCACAGCAGGTTCGACAGCACCTCGATCGGCACGGGCTTGTCGGCGAACTCGCGGGTGGAGCGCCGCGCCCACACCGCCTGCGCCAGCGGCTTGCCGGCATCTTTCCAGGGCGGCGGCAGTTCGATTGCTCTTAGGTCGGTGGCGGCGGCCGCCGTCGGCCCAGCGGCCAGGCCGGCGGCCGCGAGGATACCAAGATTGACAGTGCGCCGGGACAACATGACGGCGTCTCCTCATCCCTGGCCGATGGCGCGCAGCAGGGTGCGGCGGACCAGCGCGGCGAAGATTGGCAGTTTGTGGCGGTTCTTGGCGAGCGG